>DFNM01000036.1 GCA_002376045.1 Firmicutes bacterium UBA3567 | reverse complement strand
AAGGCGCCCCTAAGGGTTGCCTTGACTACCGAAGCCGGCCGGTGTAGAAAATCTTGAGCCGGACAAGGCTATCTAACTAACCTACGGATTTCTCTAGATAAAGCTTGTTAGATATATTAGCTTAACCCACAGCCACTTGTTTTAGAGAAGAATCATTGTAACTATTCAGCATACGCAAGTAAAAATGCACAACTCTCAACAAGGATATAAAAAACCTTTTCCAGCAATTTGAAAATCAAATTTTCATACTAGTGATGCATCAACCAACTTGGATGGTTTTTAGGAAATAATTGAAACCGCCGCTGATGAAAAGATTCAGAGCAAGTGTTTTCTCTGGTTCAATGGGTACCTAAACTGCTAAACAACTGCTAAAAAAGAGACTTCTTCCAAGCTGTGTTTCTTCTCTAATAAATAATAAATAAATATGGCACATAAATATTCCACGTTTTATCAAAGTGTAGATACCATTATGAGATACAGCACTAGTTCAATCTCATACATAGATTTCTGTGATAATTCAGTACCGTCTTGGGCTGGATTCCAGCAATCAGCCTGTTGTTCGGCTCTATTTCCTCTGTTACATTAGGTTTTTTAAGATTTAAAAGGCTCTTTTTTTCTCCATAAGCTATAGCTTGCTGCGGAATTAGTGAAGGATTCGGATTTATTTTTTTGTGCTGAATAGTTACGAATCATTTTTGCAATGTCTGTACAGCTGTTATGGCTACTACATTCACGATATCCTCTACACTACAGCCCCTTGATAGGTCATTGATGGGCTTGGCCATTCCCTGAGAAACCGGGCCTACTGCCTCTGCCCCGGCAAGCCTTTGAACCAGTTTGTATCCAATGTTTGCAGATTGTAAATCCGGGAATATCAACACATTAGCTCTACCCGCAATTTCGCTTTCCGGCGCCTTCCGCTTTCCAATTTTCGGCACTAATGCAGCATCAGCTTGAAGTTCCCCATCCACTTTCAAATCCGGTTGTTTTTCCTTTGCAAGTTTGGTTGCCTTGACTACCTTGTCAACAAGCTCATGCTGTGCACTGCCTTTGGTTGAGAAAGACAGCATCGCAACCCTTGGTTCTAAGTCAACAAGCACCCTGGCTGTTTTTGCAGTAGCAATAGCTATTTCTGCGAGCTGTTCGGCCGTCGGGTTAGGATTGATAGCACAATCTGCAAAAAGTATTATGCCATCCTCACCGTATTCACAATCCGGCACAATCATAATAAATGTGCTGGAAACCACCGAAATCCCTGGAGCAGTCTTGACTATTTGAAATGCAGGTCTAAACACATCTCCAGTAGCATTTACTGACCCTGCCACCAGACCATCTGCATCCTCTTTTTTTACCATCATGGCACCATAATAAAGAGGGGACTTCATGAGCTGAAGTGCCTTGTCTAAGGTCATACCCTTATGTTTACGGAGTTCTACAAAGGTTTCGGCATACTCTTCCAGTTTGTCTGATGCCTCTGGATTGATGATCTGAGCTTCCGAAATGTCTGTTCCTTTTGCAGCCTTTTTAATTTCATTTTCATCTCCCAGCAAAATTACTTTTGCCAGCTTTTCTTTTAGAATTATTTCTGTTGCTTTAATAACCCTTTCTTCACAGCCTTCGGGCAGCACAATTGTCCTATTAAGCGTTTTTGCTTTTGACTTTACTTTTTCCACAACACTCATCGCAAAAACCCCTTTTAAAATTTTTTTGTTTGAACATATATTTAGTTTTCACCTGATGTTTTACAAAAATTCTTTCGGTGAAAACATATTTATAGAATCAGTTAATAAACAAACCGACTAAAATTATTCTATAAAAATCAATAAAATCCTTCTTAAAAAATTAAATTTGTCAAAAAATGAAGTTTATAGGATAATAAATTTAAACAAAAATTTTCCAGGGTGATATGTCATGAAAGTTGTGGGGATAATAGCTGAATACAACCCCTTTCATTTTGGTCACTTGTATCATTTAAAAACCTCTCAAAAAATCACTGGAGCAGACCATGTTGTATGTGTTATGAGTGGTAATTTTGTTCAACGGGGAGAACCTGCAGTTGTAAATAAATGGGCAAGGGCAGAAATGGCATTAAAATGCGGCGCTGACTTGGTTGTAGAACTTCCTGTAGTGTTTTCTCTATCTTCAGCAGAATTTTTTGCCCTCGGTGCCGTAAAGCTTTTAACTCAGATGGGGATAGTGGATTTTTTGTGTTTTGGAAGTGAATCAGGAAAGCTTGAAGAAATACAGAAAATAGGGATGCTGCTGTCCTCAGAACCTCTGGAACTTCAGAAACTGATAAAAACAGAAGTCGATAAAGGGCTTGTCTTCCCAAAGGCTAGAGCCAATGCTTTGGTAAGATTTCTTGGAAATAATGTTAATGATTTGGTTATAAAACCCAACAACATTCTGGGTATCGAATACATCAAAGCAATACACAAATTAAAAAGCAGCATCAAACCGGTAACAATAAAAAGAATTGGTGCTGATTATAATTCTGAAACCATCGATGGAAGGATTGTAAGTGCAAAGGCTTTAAGAAACCTCCTCACCGGCAAGCATACCGACATAAATACATTGTACAGATTTCTTCCCCTGACAGTTTTTGAGATTTTAAAAAAACATTACCATGACAATCTGTGTCCAGTTGTTGCCGAAGATTTCACCCTGCTGGTTCTAGGCCTTTTAAGACGGGCCAGCCTGGATGAGTTGAAACACTGTATGGATGTTTCAGAGGGGTTGCACAACAGGATCAAAAAAGCTGCTTATAGAGCAAGTAGTTTTAAGGATCTGATCAAAAAAATAAAAACCAAAAGATATACTCAGACCCGAATCCAAAGAAGTGTTTTTCAATTCATGGTCGGAATCAAAAAAGCTGATATAAAAGAGGCCAGCAAAATCGACACTCCTCTTTACATTAGAGTCCTGGGTTTTAATAAAAAGGGTCGATATCTATTGAAGAAAATAAAAAATGCCTCATCAATACCCATCATAACAAAAGTCGCCAACTACAAAAAGCTTTCCCATCCTTTGATCAAACAACTAATAAGTCGTGACATCATGGCAACAGACTTGTATTCCCTGGCCTATAAAAACAGTCAGACCAGAATAGGAGGCCAGGACTACTATACCGGTCCGATAATTATCGATTAGAATCCAAGGTGCGCAGGAAATCCAGGGCATCATCTATGCTTGTAACGGGGATAATTTTGATCCCCAATTTCTCCCCTGTTTTTGTGGCTGTTTCAAAATTCCCCCGAGGTACTAAAAAATATTCCGCTCCTTTTGAATGGGCAGTAATCACCTTCTGACGCACCCCTCCTATTTCACCTACATACCCTTCTAAATTGATAGTCCCGGTACCTGCTATGGTTCTTCCTCCTGTCAGGTCAGATGGTGTCATCTGGTTAATTATTTCCAGAACAAACATCAACCCTGCTGAAGGCCCTCCTATTTGACCGGCATCAATCTTTATGCTTACCGGAAAAGAAGGCTTCCAGTTCACGGTAGTAACATAAATTCCTATAGCTGCACCTTTTCCGCCATGTACATCTTTTATGGTTTCTACCTTAAATTTCAAGATTTTTTCGTCCCTTTTTACCTTTAATATCAATTCTTCTCCAACCTTATGGCGCTTCACTTCTCTAACCAGCTCATCCGCTACAGTAACAGCTTTTCCATCCACTTCGAGAATAATATCCCCCGGTTTAATTTTGTTGTAAGCATTGCTTGTTTTTAAAACCTTAATTACTTTTACCCCTTCACCTCTTATCTTTGTTTTTATGCCGAGTTTTTCCAGGGCTACAACCTTTGCTATTACCTGACTTTCCTGCATCCATTTTTTCATGTATTCAAGGTATTCATCCATATCCCATCCTTCCGGGATAAAAACAGATCTCGGTATAACATCAAGGGATTTATTTGCAATAGCATAAATTGCCAGAGGTAAATTGGCCGGTTTTGTAGATACTGTGGTTAACATGAAACTCCCCCTGGCATCTTTCATCCCGCCTTCAACATCAACAATAGAGCTCAAATCACTGGTAATTCCGGGCATCATCAAAATATAATTCCTTACAATGTAAGTGTTTAGCAGCAAAACTACTGCTGTTAACAAAAAAACGGCAAAAATCTTACGGTAGTTTTTTAACATACTAACTGTCACCATCCAGGATTTTTCTTATTTCAACAAGCACCTTTTCAGCAGCCTCTACTCCCCGGTTAATACATTTTTCCTGTTGATTAAAAAGGGAAGGCCTTACATCGCTCAAATCAGGTTTGATAACTATATCAGCATTTACAATTTTTTTGTTTACCAGTTCCTGACCCATCACATCAAAGGTCTGAAGCAAAATATCGTATATATTGTTGAGTTTTCTGGTATTCTCAAATCCCAGATCAACAGCGATCACTATATCCGCTCCCATTTGTCTGGCGGCGTCTACCGGGACTTTATCAAGAACCGCTCCATCAACAAGGACCATATCGCCTTTATAAACGGGGACAAATATTCCCGGGATAGAAATGCTCGCTCTTACAGCCTCTGCAACATTTCCTTCCTTTAGCACCTCTTCCTTACCGGTAACTAAATTTGTAGCTGTAACAGCAAGGGGAATATCGAGTTCATGGAAACTTTTGTTTTTGGTAAGTAGACGTACTATTTCCATGGCTTTGTTTCCAGCTAACAAACCCTGTTTGGGGATTATTACATCTACCCAGTGTCTCCTTTTGATTTGATAGGATAGTTGTTCCAACATCTTTATACTGATTCCCGAACAGTAGAGGGCACCGATTAAACTTCCTATACTAGTACCTGCTATGCAATCGATATTAATTTTTTCCCTTTCTAAAACCTTCAACACACCAATGTGAGCATAGCCTTTAGCCGCCCCTCCACCAAGGGCCAGACCGATCCTGGGTCTAGTTTTCATCACACCTACCTCTTTCTGCTCAATTAAAATGTGGTATATTAAAAATCTCTATTTAATATATATTTTATAAAAAAATATTATTGAAAAACTTTTTTAGGAGGCTTTTAGATTTTATGTTGATTTACATATCTGCAATCTTATTAATTGCTGTATTTTTTATAATACGCAAATCAAAACAAGGAATAGCTCTGATTTCCAAGAAATATCTGATAAATCTGCTAATTGGAGGTATAGCTGTATTTATAACGATTTCCATAGTAAAATGTCCTGAAATCGCTTTTGAAGCCGCTTATGAAGGGCTTGATGTCTGGTTTAATATAGTTTTCCCGGCTCTGCTTCCTTTTTTTATAGGTTCTCAGCTATTGATGGGCCTTGGTGTAGTCCATTTTATGGGTGTATTACTGGAACCTTTTATGAGACCCTTATTTAATGTGCCGGGTGAAGGCTCTTTCGTTATGGCCATGGGGCTTGCATCGGGATACCCTATAGGTGCTATGTTAACGGGAAAACTTCGAAGGCGAAATCTGTTAACTAAAACTGAAGCTGAAAGACTCATGTCTTTTTGCAATACAGCTGATCCCTTATTCATGTTTGGAGCAGTGGCAGTTGGAATGTTCAGGGATGTTTCTCTGGGACCCATAATAGCAGCAGCTCATTACATATCGTGTATCATGGTGGGTTTGTTGCTGAGATTTTACAAAAAAAACTCAAAAATCACCTTGAAGCCGAAGCACAAAGAAAACATACTGCTCAAAGCAGTTAAAGAATTAAATAAAGCCCGTGAAAAAGATGGGAGACCTTTTGGGAAACTGATGGGTGATTGTATAATGGATTCTATAAATGCAATGCTGTTAATAGGCGGGTTCATCATCCTTTTCTCAGTTATAATAAGAATAATTAGTGAAATAGGTTTTACCGCTTTGTTTTGCAATATTATTGAAAGGAGTCTGTATCTTTTAAGATTGGATGAAGCCCTTGCTCCCGCTGTATTCAGCGGAATTTTCGAAATTACTCTAGGAACAAAACTGGCCAGTGAAGCAGCAGCATCTTTAACTCCGAAAGTAATAATAGCAAGTGCTGTAATTGCCTGGAGCGGTTTATCCGTTCACGCCCAGGTAGCAAGCATGGTAAGTGGCACAGATATAAAAATGGCTCCCTATGTTGTTGCTAGAATAATTCATGCCATCTTTGCTGCCATTATTACTCTTTTGTTAATGGGTTGGAACACTCCTGTTTTAAAACAAATCAGCATTCCAGCCATGACATATACAATTGATAGTTCATTTAAGGCATGGTTTTCAATACTTAGTTTTAATATAAAGTTTTTTGTTGTTGTATTGGCCCTTGTCTTTATCTCATGTATAAGCATGTTTGTTTATCAAACTATTAAGTCCTTCATCAAATAAGAAGCAATACATGTTATTTAAGCTTTTCAAACAGTTTCTCCTCTACTTTTTGGGGAACAAGGTCTTTTATACATCCTTTAAATTTAGCAACTTCCTTAACAAGGCTTGAGCTCAAATATGAATACTTAGAATTTGTCATAATGAAAAAGGTCTCGATCTCGTTGTTTAACTTTTTATTCATCAATGCCATTTGAAACTCCGTTTCAAAATCGGACACGGCTCGTAAACCTTTTATAACAGCTTTCGCCTTCTTTTTTTTGGCATAATCCATCAATAAACCACTAAAACAATCAACTTCAACATTTTTAAGGCCTTTGGTCGATTCTTTAAGCATTTCTACCCTCTCTTCCATCGTAAACAGAGGGTCCTTACTGGGATTTTTTAGAACTGCCACAATAACTTCATCAAAAATTTTGGAGCTTCTTTCAATAATATCCAGGTGACCATTTGTTACAGGGTCAAAACTGCCCGGATAGATCACTCTAATCATTTTTCCTCCTCCTTAATGTAAAAAGAAATAATAGTACTGCCATAGGTTCTGTGTTTGCATTTCCTGATTGGCCCCACCTTTTCTAGCAAAGCTTCCTTCCTGCTGTGTTCCACAATGATATATCCGTTTCGCTTTAACAGGCCTGTATTAGATAACATCTCCAGTACAGGAATGGCAAGATTTTTTCCATACGGTGGATCCATAAAAATTATTTCAAAAGCTTCCTTTCTCCTTCTTAAAATGTCTAAAGCCACTAAAACATTTTTCCTTAAAACAATACTTTTTTCTTCTAAACCCGCTTTTTTTATGTTTTCTCTAATAATTTTTACACTCTTATAATTGCTATCAACAAAAACACACTTCGCTGCTCCCCTGCTTAAAGCCTCGATTCCTATATTCCCCGTTCCTGCAAAGAGATCTAAAAAGTTAATATCAAATAAGTTGATATGGTTTTGAATAATGTTAAATAAAGCTTCTTTTACTCTATCGGAAGTGGGTCTGATTTCCATGTTTTTAGGAGTTTTTAACTTTAAACCTTTCAGGCTTCCCGAAACAACCCTCATGCTGTCTCCCACACTTTTGTTTCTGTATTTACCACTACTATTCTAACACAATATATTTTCCCCTTCAAAAAAATTAAAACCGGCGCATAATTTTTTTGTTTCCAGGTATAATATTAATAAACAAAAAACTTTCCCCATAAGCTCTTCCTTCGGTTTCTCCTCTCCCAACTGGCGGTCAGATAACCGCCAGTTAATTTTTAAGACAATCGTTTATAAAAAAAATGAACAGACCTTGAATTTAGGTCTGTTCATTTGTTATATTTATTGAGTTGTTCCGCCACCACCGGAGACGTTTCTTTCATATGCTTCAATCATTCTTTTAACCATGATTCCTCCAACATAACCATTATCACGAGATGTCAACTGACCTTTATCGATTGAATCGTAGTTGTTAAGTCCCAATTCATTGGCTACTTCAAGCTTGAATTGGTTCATAGCAGCTCTTGCTTGAGGAACAACTAGCTGATTTCTTCCAGTATTTCTACCAGCCACTTTGTTCACCTCCTTTACGTTCTATGAATAATATAACCTGGATCAAAATCAAATATACTAGAACAATTTACCTAAAAAAAAAACGCCTTACAGGCGGAATTTTTTTAAACACCTAATAATCTTTAACATAAGCTTCCACATCCCTCACAACTTTCTTTAAAAGCAGTTCATCTTTTAATATATCGGCAATTTTAAATTCGGGTAAACCGTGTTGTTTAATACCCAAAAGTTCTCCAGGTCCTCTCAGTTCCATGTCTTTTTGGGATATATAAAAACCATCATTGTTGTTTACTAAAATTTTTAATTTTTTTAAGGTTTCTTTGTTATCTGTTTCACAGATCAGGATGCAGTGGGATTCAAAATTGTTTCTCCCTATTCTGCCTCTTATCTGATGCAGTTGGGCCAAGCCAAATCTCTCAGCGTTTTCAACAACCATAACAGTTGCATTTGATACATCTATACCTACTTCAACCACAGAGGTTGAAATCAAAACCTGAATTTTCCCTTCTTTAAATTTCTGTAGGGTTTCTTCTTTCTCCTGTGCTTTCATTTTGCCATGAAGAATCTTAAAGCTAAAGGTGTATCCAGAATTTATGATAAACTTTTCGATGTTTTCAACAGATTTCCAGTTTGCTGATTGGGTATCTTCTATCAAAGGGCAGATCACATATCCCTGCCGTCCTTTGTCAACCTCGCGGGCTACAAAATCATATACCCTCTTTCTCAAATGATGTTTAACCATGTATGTTTTTACATGTTTTCTGTTGGGAGGAAGTTCATCTATAATGGATATGTCAAGATCCCCGTACAAAGCAAGGGCAAGAGTTCTTGGAATAGGGGTGGCGCTCATTACCAATACATCAGGATTGATGCCTTTCCTTCTAAGCAGTGCTCTTTGCCTCACTCCAAATCTGTGTTCTTCATCTGTAACTACCAGCCCCAGATTGTTAAAGCTTATGTTTTCCTGAATAAGGCTATGAGTACCAACAATTACATCTATTTTACCTGTCCTTAAATCTTTTAATATGCTTTCTTTTTTATTTTTTGCTAAAGACCCGGCCAGATATTCAATTGTTATGTTAAAAGAACTTAATATTTTTTTTATTTTCTGGTATTGCTGCCATGCCAAAACTTCCGTAGGAGCCATAAAAGCACTTTGATAATTGTTTTTAAATGCCAGCAATATTGCCGCTATAGCTACTATCGTTTTGCCGGAACCGACATCACCTTGAATCAGGCGATTCATGGGCTTGTTTGAAGTCATATCCTTTTTAATTTCCAGGATAACCTTTTTCTGGGAATTGGTAAGAGAAAAGTCTAATATTTTCTCAAACTCACCGATGTTTAATTTGTCTTTAAAGCAAATTCCCCTTTTGTTTTTAAACAGCTGTTTCTGCTTTATTAAAGCAAGCTGTAAAAGAAAAAATTCCTGATACTTAAATCTTTTTATAGCTCTCTGAGCGGCTTCCAGAGTTTGAGGAAAGTGTATGTTTTTAAAAGCAGTTTTAATACCTGGAAGCCTGTTTTTTTTCAAAATTGCATCAGGTAACACTTCTTCAACCTCATCGATACAGAGTTTATAAGCTTCAGCTATTAATTTCCGAAGGATTGCCTGAGTTAGTTTTTCTGTCAGGGGATAAACCGGTTCAATTCTTGAAAAGGTTTTGTTGGAAGAAGGATTAAAAATTTTACAGTTAACCATCTGTATCTCGCCATATTTAATTTGAATTTTGCCGCTAAAAAGATAGCTTTTCCCGGATAATAATTGTTTTTTAACAAAAGGTTGATTGTACCATACAGCAAACGCCCTGCCTGTTTTATCCTTGACAGCAACTTTGGTTATCACCAGCCCTTTTCTGGGTCTTATATCCACCGGTCTTCCATCTACCATTGCTGCAATGGTGCATAACTGGCCATTTTTTACTCTGGAAATGTCTACAATATTGCCTTTATCCATATAATCCCTGGGAAAATGGTAAAGTAAGTCTTTCACTCTGCTTATCCCCAGTTTCTTCAAAAGTTTAAGCCGTGTTGGTCCAACTCCTTTAATACAATCAACTGGCTTGTCCGATATCTTCATTCCAGACACCTCATTACTCCAATGAGTAGAGGTAATAATACAAAGGCTGTCCTCCGAAATGCAGCTCAATTTCAAGATGAGGATAAGTTTCTTCAAGCTTTTCTACTAATTTTTCGGCCCGTTCCTTTGAAACATCCTTACCATAGAAAATCGTCAGTATTTCATGGTCTTCACTGATCTCCCTTTTTAACAAATCCAAAAAGACTCCTGCTATATTTTGCCCTGCTGTTCTAATCTCATTATTGCAAATCCCAATTATGTTTCCTTTCTGTATTTTTAAACCATTAATTGAAGAATCTCTAACGGCAAAAGTAAGCTGGCCGGTGATAACTTCTTTTAAACTGTTTTCCATGTTCCGGATGTTCTGTTCAAGGGAAACAGTGTCATTAAAATGCAGCAGCACAGTTATTCCTTCTGCAACATTTTGTGTACGGACTATACCTACACGTTTGTCACTGGTTTTTGCAGCCTGTTCTGCCGCCATAATTATGTTTTTATTGTTTGGTAATATTAATACCTTTTCTGCATCGACCTTTTCTATTGCTTCTACAATATCCTGTGTGCTGGGATTCATGGTCTGGCCGCCTTCAATAATTTCATCTACCCCCAGACTCTTCATTATATTTTTTATTCCTTTTCCCAAAGCCACCGATATGATTCCTATGTTTTTTTTAGGTGTATTTGAGATGTTTTTATATGATGGCTTTACAAAATTACTTTCATGCTGTTCTTTCATGTTTTCGACTTTTATCCTTTTCAACTCACCGCTGTTGGTAAAAAAGTTCAATACATCGCCTGGATTGTTTGTATGGATATGAATCTTAAACATGTTATCATCCGCTTCGACCACCACTATCGAATCCCCTTTTGTTTTTAAGAATTCTTTAATTCCTTCCGGCCTCAAGTTTCTGCTGTAGACTACCGCTTCTGTACAATACAAATACTTTAAAGCATCAATATCAACTCTGATTAAATCCTCATCGTGCTCTTCAAAATCCCTTTCTGTATCTTCAAACTCCAGTTTATACCCTTTAAGAGCTTCCAACGCGCCTTTTAAAACGTAAATAAACCCCTTGCCTCCAGCATCTACTACTCCCGCTTCTTTCAATACCGGAAGCATTTCAGGAGTTTTTTCCAGCACTTCTTCGCTCTTCTTAATCATCTCCTGCAAAACTTTAATAACATCATAACCTTTTCTTGCAACATAAACTGCATGTTCGCTGCCCTCTCTAAAAACTGTTAAAATGGTACCTTCTATAGGCTTCATTACTGCTTTGTATGCCATATCAGCTCCGTTTTTCAGAGCAACGGCTAAATCTACAGCATTGAGTTTTTTCTTGCCCTCTATTTTTTTTGAAAAACCCCTAAACAGCTGGGATAAAATGACTCCTGAATTCCCCCGGGCACCCATAAGGGAACCATTAGCAACTTTTTGGGCTACATCACTGACGGATTCAACATCAGCCTTTTTTAACTCATCAACAGCACCTGCCATGGTTAGAGACATGTTGGTTCCGGTATCTCCATCAGGAACAGGAAAAACATTCAGGCTGTCTACTATCGATTTGTTCTGCCTTAAAACTTCTGCTCCCTGGATAATCATTTTTTTCAACATATTTCCATCTATGTATTTTTGTGTCAATTTTACCCCCCCTATTTACGGCTACTTAACTTTAACGCTTTGTACAATCACCTTAACATTTGCATTCTCCAAGCCCAGGTATTTCTCAAGGGTGTATTTAACTTTTTCCATCACATTATGAGCAACCTCTGAAATTTTCGTTCCATATTGAACTATTATATACAGTTCGATGTTTGCCTTGTTATCCCTTATTTCAACTTCTATCCCCTTTTTCAAATTGTCTCGACCCAATAATTCAGAAAGGCCGTCTTTCACATGCCTGGAAACCATACCAACAACCCCATAACATTCCATAGCTGCAATACCGGAAATTGTCGCAATAACTTCCGGGGTTATTGTTATCATTCCCAGTTCGTTTTTAATTTTTTTATCCATTACAATCCTCCTTCTTCCAAAACCATATTCCCCTCCATAATTAGTTTACCTTATTTTATAAACAAAAAAAAGTCTTGTTGCTCTTCAGAATAGTATAAAGAGTCAGCAGGAAGCTCAACACCACTCAGACAAAAGCCAGATAGCAGTTAAGATTGGCTGGATATATGAGCAACACATGGTCGGGAATAACTTTATTTATTTTCTTCCCTGTTCCTGCTCCAAATTGTAACCGCTTAATCCAATCCCCTCTCCAATTTCACGGAAGGCTGAATATAAAAACTGTATTTCAAGCGCTTGTGCAAACTACAAAATAATGTTAACATGGTAATTGGAAATTCTACAATAACGCCCTGTTGATGTTGCCAATATAAACATGTTTATGATACAATTATGTAAGTCATGACTTTACGGTTAACCTTAATAGATAAGGGGGTGGCATAATGGCCAGGCAGTGTTATGTGTGTGGTAAATCAAAAATTTCTGGTAATAAGATAAGCCATTCTAACATAAAAACAAAACGAAAATGGCATCCGAACCTCAAAAGAATAAAAGCCATTGTAAATGGTTCTCCAAAAAGAATACATGTGTGCACAAGGTGTTTGAGATCAGGCAAGGTTGAAAGAGCCCTCTAAAAATCGAAGCGTGCAGGCTTAGGCACGCTTTAATTTTTTTTGCCCCTATCTCTGTGAAAAATTCTCAACACACCCTTTAAAAAACCTCCCAGGAACCTGGGTAATTTAAGAATAATAATCTTCATTTCATTTAACCCTCCAAACTAATTAGTGGGATATCATTGATATAATATTAGACAGCACTTGTTCTTGTTCATTGTTTTGTAAAGAGCAACCATCCTGTTGAAAATAAAATTGCAGCCAAAACCATCAACCAGACCGATGGCGGTAATGTTTTAATAAAAATAAACAATCCAGCGCCAGCAGATAAAATCCCCAGAACTTTTTTCCATGTAATTTTAAAACTTTGCCTCACTTCCCCCCCTCCCCCTACCACTTTAATCGTTATAATATATATTATTAAAACAACACATAAATTGACACAAAACTTTTAAAAAAAGTAAGTGTCAAAAGTCAGTGTAAAGGTTTAGTGGAAAGCTAGAGCCCCAATATTTTTACGCTATAGATATACATGCTGCTAACAGCACCATCAGAAGAATGAAAATTCATTGAGGGAGATGAGCTATTCCAGCGTAGCGACTTGATTCGAGCGAATAACTAGGGTTAGCGAAACCGAAGGTGGAGGCGGGCCCGAGGACAGGACATCCAAGGCTGTTCTTTTATGCATGGATGCAGAATAGGACGGGAAGCCCGCCGGAGCCGGAGGGTGGATTTCCTATTGAGACCTCTTTCCTTCTATGTAAAATTTCGTCCCTTTGAGGTCTCTATTTTTTTTTTGACTACCTTTTTTCATGCTTCTCATACTAAAATTTTACACCAACTCATTATTGCTTTCTTCTGAGTTCTTTTGCCAGGTCAGCTTGTATCTGCACCGGGCAGTGAGGCATATTTTCATCCCGAGCTGGCCTTAAACTTTCGAACCGTTTCAGTAACATTTGGGGAACGGAATACCGCTGATCCTGCAACAACTATATCCGCTCCTGCGGATACAACATTATTAACATTGTCAAGATTAACTCCTCCGTCCACTTCAATGAGAGTTTTTGAATTTCTTTCTTTCAGCCAGCCTTTTAACACCTTTATTTTGTTCAATACAGGTTCAATTAATTTCTGCCCCCCAAACCCGGGGTTAACAGTCATTATCAATACCATGTCCAGATCATTCAGAATACAGTCCAGAACTGTTAAAGGAGTCGCGGGATTCAAAGCAACTCCTGCCTTACACTTGTATTCCTTTATTTTGTGGATGGTTCTGTGCAGATGAATACACGCTTCCTGGTGAACAGTGATAATATCTGCTCCTGCCTCTACAAAGTCTTCAATATATTTGTCAGGATTTGATATCATCAAATGAACATCAAAGGGAAGTTTTGTTTTGGGTCTCAAGGCTCGTATCACAGGGGGGCCTATAGAAATATTAGGAACAAAACTTCCATCCATCACATCCAGATGCAGCAAATCTGCTCCTCCTGCTTCG
The DNA here is from genome assembly GCA_002376045.1 of Firmicutes bacterium UBA3567. Taxonomy (GTDB): domain Bacteria; phylum Bacillota; class Thermosediminibacteria; order Koleobacterales; family UBA3567; genus UBA3567. The sequence goes on along the minus strand of DFNM01000036.1, from coordinate 21,068 downwards.
ACTTTTTGTATTTCTTCTTCCAGACATGAAAAATCGGCCGATAGGATTGATGGCGCTACTTTAATCATCAAATCAATTCCTCCTGCTGACTTTTATTTCTTCAAGTAATCTGATATAGCTTTCATACCTGTTTTCAGGAATCAAACCCGTTTTAACAGCATTTTTAACACCACACTGGGGTTCTTTGTAATGCAAACATGCCCTAAACCTGCAGTTGCTTTTATGCTCCCTCATCTCAGGAAATAGAACATCCACCTCTGCTTCCTTTAAACAACTTACATCCATAGCACTAAAGCCAGGAGTATCAAACACACAGCCTCCTAATTCTAAATCCAGCAATTCAACATGCGTGGTTGTATGTTTTCCTCTTTTGATCTTTTTGCTTAAATCCCCAATTTTCAACTTTAAACCCGGTTGTATTCTATTCAAAAGGGTGGATTTGCCCACACCTGAAGGGCCTACAAACACCGAGAAACACCCTTTTAGCTCATCTTTAAGCTGTTCGATGCCTATGTTCTCTTTAGCACTGGTTAAAATGATCGTATACCCTACGGATTTATATATACCTGCAACTCGACCAATGACCTCTTCCTCTACAATATCTATCTTATTTAAGCAAAGAATGGGTTCAATTCCGTTAAGCTCGCTTAACACTAAAAATTTATCAACCATAAAAAGTTTGACATCAGGATTTTTTAGGGAAAAAACTATTATAGCTTTATCCACATTGGCAACACTCGGTCTTTTGAGACTGTTTTTCCTTTCACATATCTTTTCTATTATCCAGGTGTTAACGCCTTTTTGTGCTACTTCTACAAAATCCCCTACCAAAATATTTTTTTGTTTAATCTTAAATTTTCCTCTGGCTTTACATTCTAAAACTTCTCCTGTTTCAGGTATTTTAACGTAATAAAAGCCCCCCACGGTTTTCTTTACAATTCCTTTTAGCATAATCTACCTCCATTAAAAGGTTTGTTCTCCCCATAAATTGCCATTTATATACACCTCTGCTTTGCTTTCTCCTACACCCTCTACCTGTATCTTTAAGGGGCTGTCATCCGGGGTATGGTTTTTATTGTAAACTATCGTCTGACCCCTTCTATCTTTTACAACAACTTTAACATTCATTTTTTGGGGTTTTGAAGGCAGAACTACTTCTAAAAGGACGCTCTTTTTTTCAGGACCAGGGCCTTTGCTTATTATTAAATCAATTTTTTGCCCTTCCACAACCTGATTTTTAGGTGCAGGGGTTTGATTCAGCACCTGACCACTGAAATAAATATGACTTTCCTTATACTGGGTAGAACCTACTTTTAATCCCAATTCACCAAGGACATTCTGGGCTTCAGCAAAATCCATTCCTATAAGGTTAGGCATTTCTAATCTTCGCGGTTCTTTACCAAGGCTCACTGTGTAGTCAACTTCTGTTCCAGTTTTTACGGTAATACTTGCTCTGGGATTCTGATCTATAATCACTCCCTTAGGAAAGTCATCGCTGTAGACTTCTTCTCTAAAACCCGGTTCTAATTCATACGCTGAGAGAATTACCTCCGCTTCTCTCTCAGTTTTTCCAATCAAGTTGGGTACCGTTACCTGTTTTGGGCCTTTGCTTATCCATAAACTTATAGGAGGCCTTGTAATTTTAACCGTTTCACCGCCTTTAGGGCTTTGGTCTATTACTATTCCTGCAGGAGATTCATCAAAAACCCTTTCTGCCACTTCGTAATGAAGACTGACTTTTCTGAACTCACGGGCTGCTTCTTCTTCTGTCATCCCGATCACATTTGGAACCTCAACCAGGGGTACAGTTAAATAATCCTTTATCCAAAAACCTCCCCACAGCATTCCACTAACCAGAAGGGATACAACAAACAGCCATAAGAGGGTTTTTAAAAAAGATTTCTTTTTTCTTGTTTTTGCTTTCCTACTTTTTGTCGGGGGCACCCTCTGTTCACCTCCATCTGCTTGTTTAAAAGGGTGATTAACAGCCGGTAAGATTTTGGTTTCCTCATTTTTGATGGCCTTATCATATTCATATATATTAAAATTGGGGTTGTGAAAAACATTTAATAAGTCATTTTTCAATTCCAAAGCAGTAGTATATCTGGCATACTGGTCTTTAGCCATCGCCTTTAATACTATTGCCTCTAATCCCCTAGAAATCTCCTTATTGTATTCAGACAGAGGTGGAACCTCTTCATTAAGGTGTTTCAAGGCTATACAAATAGGGCTGTTTCCTTTAAAAGGCACCCTTCCTGTTAACATCTCGTACATAACTACGCCCAATGAATACAAATCAGATTTCTCATTTACATATCCACCCCGAGCCTGTTCAGGAGAAAAATAGTGCACACTTCCATATACACTACCTGTATCCGTTAGAGTTGAGCTGGTTACAGCCCGTGCGATACCGAAATCCGTCACTTTAACTCTATTATCTTCAGTTATAATAATGTTATGTGGTTTTATATCCCTGTGAATAATGTGGCTCTTATGGGCATGAAAAAGCGCATCACAAATCTGCAAGGCAATATTTATTGCCTTCTTTTCTTCTAAAGGTGCTTCTTCTTTAATAATATCCTTCAGAGTCTTGCCCTCAACATATTCTAAAACAATATAATCTATACCCTGTTCTTTTCCCACATCATAAATGTTTACAATGTTCGGGTGGCTCAAGCTGGCTGCCGCCTGAGCTTCTCTACGGAATCGCTTAACAAATTCCTCATCACTGCTGTATTGGGGCTTTAGCACTTTTACAGCAACAATTCTATTTAAAAGGCTGCATCTAGCCTTATAAACCAAAGCCATACCGCCTTCACCAATTTTTTCGAGTATTTTGTACCTCTTGCCCAGTAGTTTTCCTATCAATCCCTTCACCCCTCATTGTACCAAAAACCTTCACATCGCGCCAAAATAACCGTTATATTATCGTATCCGCCTTTCTCATTTGCAGTATCTACAAGCTTTTGAGGAGATTCCTTAAAACCGCTGTTCCTCAATATGTTTGTTATTTCTTCATCATCCAGCATATTCGTTAATCCATCTGTACACAAAATTATAACATCCTCCGGCATCAATTTTCGACAGAACACATCCACTTCTATGTCCTTTTCCGTTCCAACAGCTCTTGTTATCATGTGCTTTTGAGGATGGTGTCTGGCTTCCCTTTTCGTTAATTTGCCTTTTCTGACCAGTTCGGCAACATATGAATGATCTAAAGTCAGCTGGGTTATTGTGTCATTTCTAAAAAGATAAGCTCTGCTATCACCGATGTTTCCTATATATACATACCCTTTCTTAAAGAATGCTACTGTAAGGGTGGTTCCCATACCCAAAAGATGCGGAGTCTGTTGAGCCTTTGTGAAAACTTTTCGATTGGCGTGTTTAATAGCATCCTCCAGGAGTTGCTTTTCCTTATCAATATACTGATTTTTGTATGAATCCAAAACATATCGGGCTAATTCATTTACTGCTAAGCTGCTTGCTATTTCACCACCGTTGTGCCCTCCCATGCCATCTGCAACTATGCAAAAACTAAAGGTCTCATCTTTAGGGTTATAAATTTTATAGGCATCTTCATTATTTTCCCTAACTCTTCCTTTGTTGCATACCACCCTGAACTCCATGCTTTCACCTCTTCTAAAATCCATCAAACCTCAAAAGATTTTGCCGATGTTTTATTAGATTCGCCAAAAAGAACTATTATCCTTTTTTTACAAAGGATTTATCACGCCCTCTTTTAAAACCTTCCTTCTCAATTGACCGCATGCCGCATCAATATCCCGGCCCAACTCCCTCCTTACAGTAACTTTGATGCCGTTTTGCTCCAGCAGTCTTTTAAACTCATTTATAGTTTCAGGTTTCGGCCTTTCAATATCCCTTTCTGCAATTGGGTTAGCAGGTATTAAATTGACATGACAATTAATATCTCTTATCAGTTTGACGAGATTTTCAGCACAAAGTTTCGAATCGTTTAAACCCTTTATCAAAACATATTCAAAGGTGATTCTTCGTCCTGTCCTCTCTACATAAAACTTTACAGCTTCAATCAACTCGTGTAGCGGAAATTTTTTGTTGATAGGCATAATTCTGTTTCTTAAACTATCCATCGGGGCATGGAGTGACACCGATAAGGTTATAGGCAGGTTTTCATCTGCTAATTTGTAGATAACCGGGACAATCCCACATGTTGAAACCGTCATCCTTCTAAAGCTTATATTGAAGCCCAGGGGAGAATTTAATACTTTTAAAAATTTAATGACTTCATCATAGTTGAGCAGGGGCTCTCCGCTTCCCATAACCACTACATGGGTAATTTTCTGGCATTGATCCTTCTGCACTTTCAGCACCTGGTCTATCATTTCCGAAGCAGACAAATTCCTGACACATCCGTCAATGGTAGAAGCGCAAAAACTGCATCCCATATTACATCCTACCTGACTTGATACACACACACTGTTGCCGTATGAATATTTCATATAAACGGTCTCTATAATGTTGCCATCGTCAAGTTTAAAAAGGTATTTTGTTGTGTAACCAGTTTTAGAAATGTGTTTTTTTACAATTTCAATGTTTCCTACATATGCCCACTCTTTTAACTCCCTTCGTAACTTTTGGGGCAAGTTTGTCATTTCACTAAAATCACTGACCCCTTTGTATACCCATCTCATAACCTGTTTCGCTCTATATTTTTCCCATCCTTTACCTTCTATAAGTCCCTCCAATTTTTTTAAAGGCAGTCCTTTTAAATCTATTCTTTCCATATGCAGTTTCCTCCCGGATTATCGATTATCCTATCTGGCTCTTCTCCATTTTAGTTGAGGGTCAATTGCTAAACCATTATAGGTTTCCCCTGGGTTATGTTAAGGGTAAAGGCTACAATCCCTTATGAGTCCTTGACAGAAGTCATCCGAAAGCTTCTCAGTTATTTAGAACTGACCGGATATTTCGACAACAGCTAATGTAGTTCACGAGTGTTCGAGATTTTAATGAGCATGGATTTTTCAAGGACCGTGGCACGCCGGGTTCGGGAAAGGGCATGGGAGAACCAGTTATTTTACTAGGTGTCTCATACCTATTTCACCACATTTAAACTCTACGCACCATCTTTGAAATGAAAAAACCATCAATCCTGTGTTTATTGGGGTATGTTTGAATAAAGCCCTTTTCCCCAACCACTCTTAAATCCTTCATGCATACAGGGTAATCTATCAGCAGCTCGAAATTGCTGTACTGCTCAAGAAAAGATGCTATTACATCCTGGTTTTCTTCAGGTTCCAGAGTACAGGTGCTGTATACAAGGATTCCTCCGGGTTTCACGTATTTTGAAGCATTTTCAAGCAGCTTAAATTGAATGCCAGAAAGTTGCTGAATATCATCGGGCGCTTTTTTCCATTTTATATCAGGCTTTCGATTAATTATACCAAACCCACTGCAGGGAACATCCACTAAAACTCTATCAGCTCTGGAAACAAGCCTTTCATCTGTTTTCAAGCCGTCAAATACTTCTGCCTTAACAATAGTTATTCCCATTCGTCTACATATATTTTCTACGAGCTTTATTTTGTGAGGGTGTATATCCCTGGAAATAATAGTTCCTTTATTGTTCATCAGCTGAGCAATGTGTGTGGTCTTTCCTCCCGGTGCACTGCACACATCCACCACTACATCACCCGGTTTGGGATTCAAAACATGAGCAACAAGCATTGAACCCTCATCTTGGGGTTGGAAATACCCTTTCAGGTAATACTCATTTTTCTCTATATCACCGGGATTGTTTATATACAGGGCTTCAGGTATAAATAAGCTTTCTTTAAGTTCATAGCCCTGCTCTATTAGAAGTTTTTTTAATGCAGGTTTATTAATCTTTAATGAGTTAACCCGTATGCAAAAATCGGGTCTGGTATTTAATGCGCCACACAATTCATCTGTAAAAGCAAATCCATAGCGTTTGATCCACCTTCGGATCATCCATGGTTGAAAGGAATGTTTTACAGCCAGATGTTTAACAGGTGTTTTTTCTCGTGAAGGATAATCTATTTTATCTGTGTGCCTTGCTATGTTTCTCAACACTCCGTTCACAAACCCAGCCGCCTTTTTGTTATATCTTTTGGAAAGCTCAACGGATTCATTACAGGCAGCAAAAGAGGGAACCCTATTGAGAAACATGAGCTGGTATACACCCAGCCTCAAGATGTTTCTGGTCCATGGATCTGTTTTTTTAAGTGGTTTACTCGTAAATCTGTTTATAACCCAGTCAAGGGTGTATTTCCATCTAACACTGCCGTACACAAGCTCAGTAATAAAGGCGCGATCAAGTTCAGATCCACCGAAGTTTCTTAACAGTTTCTGAAGTATCAGGTTAGAATAGGCCTTTTCAACATCTATCTGGTATAAAGCCTTTAAAGCGAGTTCTCTTGGCCGGGTTTTGCTTAAATCACGCATTTAACCACCCATCCGATACATTCTTGTCCTTACAAAATACATGCCTGTAACAACCGGTCTAAAAAATAACAATCCTTGAGGTTGGACGAAGTTGTAATCAATACCAACTATACTAACATTTGAAACATCAGTTGATGTGGTCAAAACATGCTGGACAACCCTCCCCAGTAAGGGGCCAAAAAGGTTGGCAATTATTAATGCGATAAACACGTTGAAAATGTTAAAGGCTCCTGTTTTAAACAGTAAAATCAGGAAAGCTGCTGAAGACACAAAGTTTGCCATAGCCATGCTGGTGCCGCAATTATCATGTATGGCCAAATGATGTTCTCCCATCTTAAGTCTCTCCAAACCTATAGCGGCAGCTTTTTCCACCAATTGCGGTTCTACGGGGCCTTTTATAAAGAAGCCATTCTCTTTGGCCAAACCCGACAGGCCCAGACCTTTCCCATAGTGCTCTTCTATTACGTTTATTGTGGCATGTTCCAGGGCATGATTTTGCCTCAATCTTTTGTTAAAGGCAATTTTTATTATTTCTCCAGGAATGGTAAATATGCTGAAAACAGACCGAATTGTAAAAGAAAAAGGGAGAATCAACAAATTAATAAACACAAAAATGATCAGAGGCCAGAGAATGAGCATCAAAAGCGTCAACATTACGGTTTTTCCTCCTCACCCAAGAAAAATCTAATGGCTTTTTCTGTTTTTTTAATATCCACTCTGGTATTGAAACAGGGGCCTTCAGGTCTTTCATTCAAAATACCCATTACAGGGATGGGATTCGTATCATGTATCCCGCTTGTCAGGTCCCTTTCACATGCAATAGCTATAATTCCCTTGGGTTTAAATTTTTTTACGTGACGCCTTGCAATGGTTCCTCCTGAAACCACAGCAAGGTTGACGTTGTATTTCTTTGACAGCTCAATCAAATCCCTTATCTGGCACCGCCCGCATCCCCGACAATTTTCAACATGATTTGTTATTTTGTAAGGGCAGTCATCCTTCTGCAAACAATGGGGAGCCAGAATCAGGAGTTCGCTATTAGATAAACCCATTTTTTTAGAAGATACCAGGTTATTATTAACTTCAACAAAGGAACTTCTGATAATGTTTTTAGGAATCTTCATCATCCTACCTACTTTTATAGCCAGTGGATAAAGGATTCTTAGAGCAATGGTCATTATTTTGTTCATGATGGGGTTGGTTTTTGTCCCCAAAATAGTTAACACTATCGCCCCCAATCCCAAACCACTAATGATAACAAGTATTATTACCAGGGCGGCGGTAATAATCATCATGGTTTGAAACAGTTGTGTAGTTCTGTTATAGTAGAAATAAAAAATTCCTGCAACCAGTGTTGTCAAAAGAAGCAGACTGATAATAAGCAGGCCCAAAAAAACCCTTTTCTTCACTTTCAATTTATTCAACCCCTGTCACCCAAAATACATCCTTCTGTAACATTATACCCGTTTACAAAATCCGAGGTCCTCATTGCTTTTCTGCCTGATGGCTGGATTTGTGTTATCAGCAATCTGCCTTTTCCACACTCGACGATAAAGCCGTCTTTTAAAATGCCCCATACTCGTCCGGGAGTGTCACCATGTTTTTTTGTGTCCCAGACTTCAGAACCGAGAATTTTTACTCGCTTCCCATTAAAAAAAGTATACGCTCCCGGCCAGGGATAGGTTCCTCTTATCCTGTTGTGAATATCCTCTGCTGTTCCGGTCCAGTCTATTTTTCCATCTTCCTTCGTCAACATTGGAGCATATGATGCTTTTGAGTTATCCTGTGGTATGGGAACCAGCTTGCCTTTTTTTAACCCGGTTATTGTTTCTATAAGCAAATTCCCTCCTATTACAGCAAGTTTATCATGCAGGGTGGCAGCTGTGTCACTATCTTCTATGCTAATGCTTTTCTGAAGGAGTATGTCCCCAGTATCCATTCCTTCATCCATCAACATCGTGGTAACCCCTGTTGTTTTTTCCCCTTTAATAATAGCCCATTGTATTGGAGCAGCACCCCTGTACTTGGGAAGCAGTGATGCGTGGACATTTATACAACCACAGCGAGGGATTTCTAAAATTTTTGAAGATAGTATTTGACCATACGCTACAACTGCTATCAGATCTGGTTTGAGCTGTCGTAATGCTGCTATCGTTTGATGAGAATTGGCATCCTCAGGCTGGAGCAAAAACAGATTATGCCGCAGTGCCAGCTCCTTTACAGGAGGTGGAGTTATTTTTCTCGATCTGCCTTTGGGTCTATCAGGCTGGGTAATCACCGCTATAATCTCCTCATCACTCTCTATTAAATTTTGTAAGGATGGTATTGCAAATTCAGGTGTTCCAATAAATACAATTCTCATTTGTAACCTCCTTTAGCTGCTGGAAATCAGAGAATATTAATCTTCATCCGTGAATCTTATAACCTTATCAATAAACACAATCCCATCGAGATGATCTATCTCATGGCACAAAGCTCTCGCTAGCAAGCCTTCTCCTCCAACTTTAATTCTTTTCCCTTTCGGGTCCAGGGCCTCCACAACCACCTTTTCCGGCCTTTTGACCTCTCCAAAAACCCCTGGAAAACTCAAACACCCTTCAACATCAACGTCTTCCCCCCGTGCTTCAACAATGCGTGGATTGATCAATTTTAGCAGACATCCTCCCACATCAACAACAACAAGCCTTTTTAGAATTCCCACCTGAGGTGCTGCTAATCCAACACCCTTGTGTTCGTACATCGTGTCCACCATGTCATCCAATAGCTTCGTAATGTGTTTATCGATTTTTTTAACGGGTTTGGCCTTGTTTCTCAACACATCATCCTGGAATTTTCTTAAAATTCTTACAGCCATCATTAATCCTCCTTGCCCTTTATAACATAAAATACGGATTTAAGTCTATACTGATCTTCACATCATCATTTTCATTTTTGTATTTGAAATACTCACTGGTTAACAGCGGTATGATTTTATTCACATCCTTCCCTTTTAGTATAATCTGCCATCTAAAGTTTCCTTTAATTTTTGAAATAGGAGCAGGAGAAGGCCCTAGTAGAGCCCATGATCTAGGTAAAGCCCCCAAAATGTTTTGAGCAAAAGCCTGAGCCCTTCGGGCGGTATTGTTTTCATCAGACCCGGAAAATATAATGTTAACCAAACTCCAGAAGGGAGGATACTGGAATTGCTTTCTTAAATTGATTTCTTCTTTGTAAAACGCCATATAATTATGCTCGGCAGCACATTTTAAGGCATAGTGTTCGGGATTGTAAGTCTGAAGGATTACCCTTCCAGGCCGGTGGCCCCTGCCCGTTCTGCCGGCCACCTGGGTTGCCAATTGAAAAGTCCGTTCACCTGCCCGGAAATCGGGTAAATTCAATGAAGTATCAGCAGTTATTACACCTACCAGGCCTACTCTAGGATTATCAAGCCCCTTGGCCACCATTTGAGTGCCTACCAACACATCTATATCACCATTACTAAATCTGTTCAGAATTGATTCATGAGAACCCTTTCTTGTTGTAGAATCAACATCCATTCTATGAACCGATGCTCCCCTGAAAAGCCGTTTCACAAGCTGTTCAACTTTTTGCGTTCCGATTCCGAAGAATCTTATGTATATGCTGCTGCAATTGGGGCATACATCCGGGGTTTTTTTAAAATACCCGCAATAATGGCATTTTAACACGTTGGAATCAAAATGGAATGTTAATGATATATCACACTGGGGACACTTTAACACCAATCCACATTCCCTGCACAAAACAAATGTGGAAAAGCCCCGCCTGTTCAAAAACAGAATTACCTGCTCACCCCTATCCAGGGTTTCCTTCATGGCTCTGTAGAGGGATCTGCTGAAGATAGATTTGTTGCCTTCCTTGAGTTCCCGACGCATATCCACTATCTCTACCGGTGGAAGGGGCCTGTTTTTGATTCTTTTTCTCATCTCAACAAGATAGTAACAACCTTTTTGAGCTCTATAATAGATTTCTATGGAAGGAGTAGCACTTCCTAACACCAATAGAGCATTATTATCTGCACAGCGTTTTTCAGCCACTTCTCTTGCATGGTATTTGGGGTTTTCTTCCTGCTTATAGGTGTTTTCATGTTCTTCATCTATAATTATTATACCGATGTTATCCATTGGTGCAAAAACAGCCGAACGGGTACCGAGCACAATGTCGGCTTTGCCCTGTTTTATTTTCCTCCACTCATCGAATCTCTCGCCTTCGGATAACTTGCTGTGCAGCAGTGCTACCCGTTTCCCAAACCTCCTAACAAAATCCTTGATCATCTGGGATGTTAGTGAAATTTCGGGCACCAGAACCACAGCTCCCTTTTTTTGCTGCAGCACCATTTCAACAGCCCTTAAATACACCTCTGTTTTGCCGCTTCCTGTAACACCATGGATTAGTATCCCCTTCTTTTTCCCTGCACTACTCAAAACCCTTCTAATTAATTTTAGCACATTATCCTGTTCTTCTGTAAGGGTAAAGGTGGAAACAATAGCAGCAACCTCTGTATCGGATGAAATCGGACTCCTAAAAACCTCCGCATACCTGTATTTGACCAGTTTTTTACCCATCAGCTTTTTTACCTTTGAATACGTGGTAGAGTAGTTCTCACCCAGGAAATCAGCTATCTGACGGATTGATATTCCATCAGCCATTCTTATGATTTGCAGCACTTCCTGGAGTTTTTTTGATAGTTTTCTTACAGTATCTTCAGATAATCCATCAACCGGTTCCACTACTTTGATTGTTCTGGGTTTTACTCCTGAAACTATTTCCTTTTCATATTCGATAATTTTTTTTTCACCCAAACTCTTTAAAGAGGCGTATACATTGCTATCTCCCATAACTTCAAGCAGTTTTGAATAATACATTTCTCCCTGGTTTTTTTTGAGCAGCTCAACGATTTTTTTCTGCAGATGGCCTAAATTTGAAGCCTGGTGTGTGTTTACAAGCTTGATTTTCTTTCTGAATTTGTATTTTATCCCGGATGGTATCATGCATTGAAGAGATTTTGATAAAGCACACACGTATTTTCGACTCATCCAGTAAGCCAGATCTATCATTTTTTCACTAAACAAGGGATAATCATCTATACAGGCAAGTATGTATTTGGTTTCCACACAAGTGCTGGCCTTCAAATTTACTACATACCCTTCCCTTCGTCTGCCAGAAAAGGGCACTATAACTCTTATTCCAGGGGAGATTTTATCCAGCATTGAATCCGGTATTTTGTAATCATAAACATTATAAGACTTTTCGAAGGGTAAATCTACTGCCACTTCAGCTATGTTGTTTTTCACCATGTTTTTCCTCCTAATTTCTCAGTTTATTTAACATTATTCGGTTAATATTGGAGTTTTCCTTTTAAAAAACAAAAAACGTACATTGCTGTACGCTTTAACAATAATGTTCCACTACCCTATCCAAAATCAGGTTTGCCAGGTTTTCCTTTGTATTTTTTTCCAAACCTTCTATCTCACCTGTATTATAAATAATGTTGATCTTGTTGTAATCACTGGCAAATCCCGTATCAGCCCTGGAAACATCATTGGCTATTACCATATCGAGGTTCTTTTTTACAAGTTTTTGTCTGGCATTTTTAAACAGTTCTCTCGTCTCTGCAGCAAAACCCACCAAAATTTGCTTCTGTTTCATCCTACCCAATTCGTATAAAATATCTTTGTTCTGTACCAGCACAAGCTTGAAGTCTACATCAGTTTTCTTGATTTTGTCTCCTCTGGTTGATTTGGGTTTAAAATCACACACTGCAGCAGCTTTGATGACTATATCCACTTCATGAAAGTGCTCTACCACCCTCTCAAACATCTGTTGGGCTGTTTCTACCCTGATGAGTTTAACTCTGCAGGGTGGGGGTATGTGCGTGGGCCCTGAAATCAGTATCACATCAGCTCCTCTGTTTCTTGCAGCTCTTGCTACGGCATATCCCATTTTCCCGGATGACCTGTTTGTTATGTATCGAACAGGGTCAATAGGTTCTATTGTAGGTCCGGCAGTTACAAGGATTTTCTTCCCCATAAGGTCCTTTTTTGATATGACATACTCAAATTCTTCTATAATAGTTTCAGTTTCAGGTAAGCGGCCTTTCCCCACATCTCCACATGCCAAAAAGCCCTCTTCCGGTTCTATGATGTAACACCCCAGCTTTTTAAGCATGTTCAACGATTTACAGGTAATGGGATTATCAAACATATTAACATTCATCGAGGGTACAAGGATTTTTTTGCCTTTAAAAGCCAAAAAAACCGTTGATAACAGATCATCCGCCAACCCATGGGCTGCTTTGTTAATAAAGTTGGCTGTAGCTGGAACCACAGCCAAAACATTTCCCTTCTTGGCAAGGGATATGTGTCTAACATCCCAATCTTCTTCAAAAAGTTCGGTGTAAACTCTGTTTTGTGATATTGTCTGAAATGTTAAAGGAGAAACAAACTCCTTTGCATTTCGGGTCATTATAACCGTAACATCTGCACCCTTTTTCTTTAATCGGCTGATCAAATCCACTGTTTTATAAGCTGCTATTCCTCCGGTAACCCCTATTAAAAAGTGTTGTTTTTCCCACATACATCTTCTCTCCAGTTCATTTTAAGCCTTTTATTCTGCGTTTGTAGTTAACCTTGCCCATGGCAATTTCATACAGGGCGATTGATACCGGTTTATTTGCTGGAATGTTTTTTTTGTCAAACTCCTTTTTTTCAACAATTTTCCTGGCTCTTTTTGCGGCCATTACCGCCAGAGTATACCTGCTATCAACCCTTTGTATCAAAGTTTCCAAAGATGGTTTATCCAATTTCAAAACCTCCCTCCAATATTCAGCAAGTGCTTATTTCTACTCAACTTACATTTTTCTGCTGTGATAATGGCTTGAAGCTTGCTGGTTGCTTTCTCAACACAGTTGTTTACAACAATGTAATCATAATGGAATGCTTTCTTGATTTCATCGTAGGCAGCGGATATCCGTTCTATCATCTCTTTTTTTGTCTCCGTTGCCCTGGTTTCAATCCTTTTTTTAAGTTCCTCTATAGAAGGAGGTAAGATAAAGACAAAAACACCATCAGGGAACTTGTTTTTTATCTGAACAGCCCCCTGAATATCTATTTCGAGAATAACATCTTTACCCTCTTTGAGTTTTTCAAGCACAGGCTTTTTCAGGGTCCCATAATAATTCCCGTAAACCCTGGCCCATTCCAGAAACTCATTCTGTTCGATTTTATCTATAAACTCCTTTTCACCTATAAAATAATAACTTTTGCCGTCCTCTTCCCCCCTTCTCGGAGGGCGAGTAGTCGCTGAAATGGAAATTTCTATGTTCTTGTTTTTTTTCACCAAATTATTGCAGATGGTACCTTTTCCAGCCCCTGAAGGACCTGAAATAACTATCAAAAGGCCTTCATTATTCATGTTTTCCTCTCCCTATTGTCCTCTTGATTCTACAGAAGCACTTTCCTTACTTGAAAGTCTATGGGAAACCGTTTCTGGCTGTACAGCCGATAGGATTATATGGTCACTATCAGTAATGATAACAGCCCTTGTTCTCCTACCATATGTGGCATCAATCAGCATCCCTCTGTCCCTTGCCTCTTGAATTATTCTTTTAATTGGAGCGGATTCAGGACTGACTATAGCAATTATTCTATTCGCCGATACTATGTTCCCGAAACCTATGTTTATTAGCTTAATACCCATTGTAATACCTCCATTTACTCAATATTTTGTACTTGTTCTCTTAATTTTTCAATTTCGCTTTTCAGATTTATTATCCTGGTTTTTATCTCAACATCCTGGGATTTTGACCCGATAGTATTTGCTTCTCTGTACACCTCCTGGAGAATAAAATCCAGTGTTCTCCCTTTTGGTTCTGCAGCAGACATATTGATTCTAAATTGTTCAATGTGGCTCTTTATCCTGACAAGTTCTTCATCTATGCAGCTTCTTTCAGCAAAAATAACAACTTCTTCTTCCAGTCTCTGTTCATCAACTTTGGATAATTCAAAGATTTTTTTGATGCGGTCCTTTAATTTTTCTCTGTACTCAGCCACAACTTTTGGAGCACGCTCTTTTATGGCTAAAACGATTTTTTCTAATGTTTCCAGCTTCTTTACAATATCCTGTGCAAGTTCCTTCCCTTCCTGCATTCTCATTTTAATTAGATTGCTCAGAGCTTCATCCAATGCAGGCTGTATAATCTCCCACAGAGCTTCTTCATCTTTTTCTGCCTCTTTTCTAACAAGCACATCTGGAAAGGAAGCAAGGAGTGATAAACTGATGTCTTCCTGTATGCGGAATTCTTTTTTGAGTTCTTCCAATGCATAATAATATGCCTTTGAAAGATTTTTGTCAACCTCTATTGTTTTTATTTCCTCCCCCTTTTCTTCATTTACATAAACATCAACTCTTCCCCTCGAAATCTTCTGTTTTATAAAACTTTTTATTTTTTCTTCAATACTGAGATACCTGGGCATTCTTACATAGATATCTAAAAATCTGTGATTCACAGATTTTATTTCAACAGTGTATTTTATCCCTCCTTCCTCATATTGTCCCCTTCCATACCCTGTCATGCTATAGATCATAGAATATCTTCCCTTTAAAAAGCTGATTTTTTACGAAAATCATTTAAATACACCTCAAAAACAAAATTTTTTTATATTATACCATCAAAAACAGGATTTAACAACAGATTGCTCCTTTAAATCCTTTAAAGGATACTGTTATTTATTCCCCCACAGTAACTAATCTGTATATTTCATCAAGGGTTTTGCCTTTCAATCCAAGGGTTTCTATGCTGCGGCCGATTTTCCAGTAATCTGTGTCGTGAATGATGGAAGCCAGGTGAATAAAAGTATTTATTGTTGGTGTCTTTATTCCCATGTATTCACCTATTGAAGCTATGGGCACCAGGCTGGCTGGAACATCTTCAAAAATATATCTGTGATCCAAATGGGAGGGAGCTTTGATCCCTTTATAGCCTATATTATTGCGAATAACCTCATAAAATGTTTCTCCTTTAACATTGTAAGCTATTTTGACCCATTCTTTGGCAGACATGGGCTTCAGCTTTAAAGCTCTTGCCACTTCAATCCTCTCCTCATCTAATTTTTCCATTATTTTTGAAACGGATGGAGTTACCCCTTCGGTATAATAATCAAAATCACCCTGGGTCGCTTCGATCCAGCCGCCATTTAGAATTGTCAGGGCCGGATGAAAAATAGCTCCCATGTTATCAAGGCTTGTTTTTAACACGTTTTTAGCGGGAATAAACTGGGGATATGCCAGGTTTAAAACCCTCAACACTTTTTTGGTTTTTGTTGCCGGGAGCGCAGCCAGGGGAACAACATTCTTCATTCGGAAAATTTTCACTTCTCCGGGGCCGATATTTCTGCTTGCATACAAGAAGGTTTGTGTCTCTACAATTGTTATTTTTTCCTTAATCCCTATTTTTTTGAGAGTATTATAGAACTCTAGAGCTCCTCCTGTTCTCCCCGGGTTAAGCACCACAATTTGGTTTTTTCTCAAATATGGTCCGCAGACTTGTACTATATCTTTGTGGGCAGTAGCAGGCACAACAACCATTATTACATCTACATTATCTATGACTTCACCGATGTCATTGCTGACCTTTCTCAGCCTGCCGAATCCATGAAATTGTCCGTATACTTCTATTCCTCCCCTTGATCTAATTAGTTTAATTCTGTTCCTGTTCCTGTTGTAGAGATTAACCTTAAAACCTTTTAATGCCAGATGTCCGGCCATCGCCAGGCCGCCATGACCTGCGCCAATTACCAGAAACCTGGGGAAGGCTTTTATTATCCTGTGTGTTTTGCTTTTTTTAAACACTCTCATGAAAACATCCCCTCCGGTATGTGTTAAAGAGATACCTGTAACATTATTTTTAATCAAAACCCATACAACTATCCCCTAATTCCTTGATTATTAAAAAATTAATGTTATACTTTAATAGAAAAAGAAATCAACGGAGGGAAGGTTATGCCTTTTGATGGCAGCGTTTTAAGGGGTGTTAAGACTGAACTGGAAAACACCATCTTAAATGGTCGTATAGACAAGATTTATCAACCTGAGAAGAACAGCATCGTAATAAAAATCAGAAACAAGGGTGAAAATTACAATTTATACATCTCTGCAGAACCTCAAAGCTGTCGCCTTCATTTGACATCAAAAAAATACTCCAATCCCCAGAATCCTCCAATGTTTTGTATGCTGCTTAGAAAACACCTGCAAAACGGAAAAATTGTAAAGCTGCATCAACCTGATTACGAAAGAATCCTTGAAATAGAAGTTGAAGCTGTGGATGATGCGGGATTTTTAAGCAAAAAAACAATGGTAATTGAGATAATGGGAAAACACAGCAACATTGTATTAATAGATGAGCAGGGTATTATCGTAGACAGTATAAAACGAATACCTCCTTCGATGAATTCATACAGGGCCGTTATTCCCAGAGAAAAGTATGTCTATCCACCAAAACAGGGCAAAATCGATCCAACCCATGTTTCAGCAAAAGATTTTGCCAATATTATTCAGGAAAAAAAAGGAGAACTGTTCCTTGCTGTAATTAAATCCTTTAATGGTATAAGTCCCATTGCTGCAAAAGAAATCTGTTTGATGGCTAATTTAGATCCTTATACAAATGAACGTAAAGATGTTGATTTGAACAGGCTTACCGATGCATTTCTGACTTTCTTTGAAACTGTAAAAATGAACAGGTTCGATCCCACTGTGTATAAAAACAATGATAATTCAAAACTCATTGATTTTTATGTTTTCCCTTTGAAACAGCTGGAAGGTTTTTCAAGCCTGCATTTCCCCGGTGTTTCTGAGGCCCTGGATTTTTTTTATTTCAGAAAACAGATTGTTCAAAAGTTCCAACAAAAACAATCGGATTTATCCAAACTTGTGAAATCAAAGCTTGAAAGCTGTTACAAAAAATTGGGTTTTCAGGAACAGCAATTTTTTAAAGCCAGGGATGCTGAAAAGTTTAAGCTGTATGGAGAACTGCTCACCGCCAATATCTACAGGTTAAAAAAGGGTCCGGTCAAAGTAAAACTGAAAAACTACTATTCCAGTGACCAAAAGGAAGTAGAAATCGAACTGGATCCAAAACTAACCCCTGTGGAGAACGCCCAGAAATTTTTTAAAAAATACAGCAAGCTTAAAAACACCCGGGAAAAAGTCAAAAAACAGCTTAAAAACACAAAGGCAGAAATTGAATACCTTGAAAGTGTTTTATACAACATAGAGCAGGCTGCAGAATTGAAGGAATTAGAAGAAATAAAATCAGAATTGGTTCAGGAAGGCTATATTAAATCAAACAAGAGAATTTCCCCATCAAAAAAAGAAACCACCAGCAAACCCCGAAAATTTATCTCTTCTGATGGTTTCACTATACTAGTAGGGCGTAACAATAAGCAAAACGATTATTTAACCATGAAAATTGCATCCAGTGAAGATATATGGTTTCACACCAAACACATCCCGGGTTCTCATGTGATTGTTAAAGTTGATGGTAACGGCAGCGTTCCTGAAACAACCCTCCTTGAAGCTGCAGCCCTTGCCGCATATTACAGCAAAGCCAGGCAATCCAGCAATGTTCCCATAGATTACACTGAGAAAAAAAACGTAAAAAAACCCCGGGGTGCCAGGCCCGGCATGGTAATATACAACAATTATAAAACAATATACATTACCCCTTCCAAGTACACAGAAAAAATAAAAAACATGGAGATGAATTAATCCTTCTCCATGTTTTTTTCTAAGATTACCACTCGTTCTTCCCCATCAACTTCTTTCAGTTTAACCTGTATTATCTCATCCTTAGAAGTAGGCACATTTTTCCCGACATAATCAGCTCTGATTGGTAGTTCTCTGTGACCTCTATCTATTAATACTGCCAGCTGTATTGCCTGAGGTCTTCCCAAGTCCATTATGGCATCAAGGGCTGCTCTTACCGTCCTGCCAGTATAGAGCACATCGTCCACCAAAACAATGATCTGTTCATTTACATCAAAGGTAATCTCGGTTTTGTGTATTATTGGTTTGTTTATTTTATAGGAAAGATCATCCCTATAAAGGGTTATATCCAGGATACCAAAGGGTATCTTAACCCCCTCTACCTGAGCAATTTTTCCGCGAATCCTATTCGCCAGGGGAACACCTCGGGTTCTAATTCCAATCAGGGCAACATTCTCCACCCCCCTGTTTTTTTCGATAATTTCATGGCTTATACGGGTAAGGGCCCTCATTATTCCTTTTTTATCCATGATTTCAGCCTTTTCCCTCATTGTTTCACTCCTCTCAGCTTTTTTCGTAGCGTCAACCAACTTGGATGGCTTTTGGGAAATAATTGGAAACTGCTGCTGAAAGGATTCAAGACAAATGTTTTCTCTGGTTTAATGGATATTCAAGATACTAAACAGCTAATAAAAAGCAGCTCCCCTCATAATAAAAAGGCTGTATCTCTCTCCTCTAAAATGCCCCACATAAATGTTCCATATTTTGTCAAAGTGCAGATGCAATTGTGAGACACAACATTAGTTAGAAATTTAAATATAAAAATCGATTTTAGAAATCTGAATATCTCCTCATTTTGTTAGTTTTCCTTTCAAATTGTAATTTTCCTTTCGAAGTATAAATAATTTTTCACCCAACCCTTGACCTTATAATTTCGGAGGCTATATCCAGTCTTTTTTTATAATTTCGCTGTGTAGGACCCTGCCCGGTAATGAATGGAGACACCACACATTCGATACCTTTCACCGAGATAGTTTCTCCTTTTTCAACAATACTACTATATTTCAGCCTTTTCTTAAGTAAATTGAGCGGCTTTGCCCCCAGCATAATGATAAGATCGGGTTCACATATATCTATTTCCCTTTCCAAAAGAATTTTACTCCTCACCCTATCGAAATCGCCGTCCTTCCATGATCCTTCCTTATATACTTTAGCAGCATCTGTTATATAGCAAAAATCCAAATCTATATTCCACCTGATAAATTGATCCCTTACCATCCTCCAATTTTTATATCCGAAATTCTGATTTTCATTCAAACCCGATATGTAATAATCATATTCTCCCTGAGAATTAATCTCATTAAATAGATGGGCAAAAAGTACGATACTTCCGGCATCGCGGGAAAGGGAATCCTGACTTATTATCATAACCTTATAGCCTTCCTTTTTGCTAAAAAATTTTTTTCCCCACCACGGAAGATCGGCACCCCTTCTAATCGGTTCATAGTCATGTTTACTTAAAAAGATTTCTATTGCTTTTGAATAATAATTTTCAGGATATAGTTTTTGAAAGTTTCGTACGGGACTACCCTCGGTGTATCGCAGAAGGGGATAAATCTTATAAGGAGAAAAAATTTCGGATAGCAATTCTATTTTTAAACTTTGATTTACCACACTTTCACCCCCTTCTCGATTATTTAAGCTACCTGTAAATTTTATACAAAGAGCATACAAGACAAATTAGCGCCTTCTGCTTAAAGCTTTTTCTATTTCATCAATTCTACGAACGAACTCCACAACCAATTGAACAAAGTTACGGTCGTTAAATCCGGCAACTAAGGTAACCTGCTCAAATCTATTTTTTATATTCAACATCAAATACCTCCTCTCTATAAATAAAATATGAAGTCAAAGTTCTTCCTTAGCTATTCATTCGATGTCGCTAAACCTCTGTTATGTGATGTTAGGCCAACATCTATTTTTCATCTATTAACTCTTTTACTAAATCTTCATAACCTTCCCTAATTCTATAGTTATCCTTTTCCCAAGGATAATTTGGATAATCGTAAGCAATGATTTGCGCTTTCCTCAGCATATAATTTTTAAAACATTGCACACATATTTCTTGCGTAAACTTTTTACAAAACAAATTGCTGCTGGCCCTAAGTTTCCCCTGTTACAATATATCAATGGACTGCTAATTTCCATCATAGTACTCAACGCTCTTTAAAGATTTCTGAAGTCGTTTTAGTCACTTGTCACCATACAGAGACACACTACAAACTATTCGAGCCCTACGGACGGCTATCCATAATTAACGTGGACGGTTTCTTTTGCTTCACTTTTTAATAGCAAAAACAACTCTTTTACAACCTCAACTTCCCTACAACATCCCTGTACTGCAGGGCCTCAGCTATGTGGTGTTCTTTGATCTTCTCCGAACTGTCCAGGTCAGCTATTGTCCTTGATACCTTGAGTATCCTGTTGTAGGACCTGGCGGTAAGGCCCAGGTGTTTAAAGGCATTTTCCAGAAGTTGTCTGCCGCCGGTATCGAGCTGGCAGTATTTTTGTATCTGACCAGGTGACATCTGGGAATTGAAGAAAATGCTACTCCTCTTAAACCTTTTCAGCTGAACTTCCCGGGCAGCTTCCACTCTTTTTTTGATAGAAGCAGAGCTTTCTCCATCTGCACCCCCCTCAAGGTCCCTGTATTTCACGGCAGCCACCTCCACATGCAGGTCTATCCTGTCCATCAGAGGTCCGGACAGCTTACCCAGGTACCTCTGTATCTGATATGGCGAACAGCGGCACTCTTTCGTAGGGTCTGAAAAAAATCCACAGGGGCA
>DFNM01000194.1 GCA_002376045.1 Firmicutes bacterium UBA3567 | reverse complement strand
ATAACTATAATTGTCCAGGCCCGGTTAAATTCTAACACAAAAGTGACATTTTCTCGCGATAATTAACCCCTTTTTTGGGTGACTTTTTCTCAAGTTATTGACAGAGATAATCGAAAAAATTAACAGCTTTTTGCTTTTAGTAGTTCGATTTTTGGCCAATAAAGGACACCAAAAAGACAATTTACACACATACGTCGCTAATGTTAAAATTATCTTGCAATTGAGAATATAAGGCTGCCAGGCAAATTGGACTTTTTGCTACGCTATTTTACACGGGAGGTGATTGCATTCCAGTAAGCAGAATTTTTATTAAGATATTTGTTGTTGTAATAGGTTGAAATTGCAGGAAATTACATTTAAGGAGGTTTTGAGATGCCCATACCTCAAACAGGAAAACCTGAACACAAAAAATCGGCGTTGTACAGGTTTTTGGATTTTGTTGAGGCAGCAGGAAACCGCCTGCCGCATCCCTTTACCCTGTTTGTTATTCTGTGTGTGATCATGATAGTTATTTCCTATATTACTGCCAGCGCGGGAGTGGCAGTAACTCACCCTACAAAAGGCGAAGTTGTAGCTGCCAAAAACCTTCTTAGCAAAGAAGGAATTCGCTGGATGCTGCTCAACCTGATCAGCAACTTTACAGGTTTCAGACCCCTGGGTCTGGTTCTCACAATGATGATCGGTATCGGTCTTGCAGAAAAGGCCGGATTGATGTCCGCATTTATGAAGAAATTCATGCTGGGTGCTCCAGAAAGGCTCCTCTTAATGGCTGTGTTCCTCATCGGTATATGTGGTAACATCGCATCCGATGCTTCTATCATTATAGTTCCTCCTCTGGCAGGGGCCCTGTTCTATGGTACAGGCCGAAATCCGCTGGTAGGGGTTGCTGCGGGATATGCAGCAGCATGTTCCGGGTTTACAGCAAACCTTTTAATTGCCGGGACTGATGCACTGTTGGCCGGCATTACTGAAGAAGCGGCCAAAGCAATGCAGCCTGGAATTGCCGTATCACCCACTGTCAATTACTACTTCATGTTTGTCTCAACTTTAGTCCTGACAGTTGTGGGTACATGGGTCACCAAGAAAATAGTAGAACCTCAGGCCGGTGAATACGTGCCTAAAAGGGAAATAGAAACCGATGAAAGGGAGTTCGAGGTTACAGCAGTAGAAACCAGGGGTCTTAAGAATGCAGGAATTGTGACATTGATATATTGGGGAGTTATTATTCTTACCCTGATTCCGGCAAACTCACCTTTTAGAAATGATAACGGAGGCCTTATACCATCACCTTTCTTAAAAGGCATCGTGCCCTTCATTCTGTTCTGGTTTATTGCCATTGGCATAGCTTACGGTAAAACGGTGGGGACCATCAAATCGGAATCAGATGTCCCCAAACTGATGACAGAAGCCATGAAGGGTATGGCCGGCTACATCGTGCTGGTGTTTGTCATAGCTCAGTTTGTCAGCTACTTTAACTGGACGAATCTGGGTATGATTCTTGCTGTGGAACTGGCAGGAGTGTTAAAAGCTCTGAATTTCACAGGTTTTCCGATGGTTATTGGTGTCATATTGGTTTCAACGTTCATTAACCTGTTTATAGGTAGCGGTTCAGCAAAATGGGCACTGCTGTCACCGGTGTTTGTACCCATGTTCATGATGCTGGGGTATTCTCCGGCTTTCGCTCAGCTGGCTTACAGGATCGGAGATTCCACCACAAACTCCATTACACCCCTTCTGCCCTACTTTCCGATCCTTCTGGGATTCTTGAAACGCTACGATGAAAAAGCAGGCATCGGTACAGCCATATCTTACATCCTTCCGTATGCCATTGCATTCGGTATTGCATGGATTATATTGCTGGCAATCTGGTTCTTCCTGAACCTGCCTCTGGGACCGGGTGCACACATTTACATGTAAGAATATAAGGGGAGGGTGAAAACCCTCCCTTGATTCATGAACCCTATTCATGCGTGTTGTTGAAAAAAATCTGAGAGGAGGAAATGAGGAGGAAATGCAGCTTATGGATAATCAGCAAATACACAGGCTGGTGGATGAAATCAAGGAGTGGGTAATACAACACAGAAGGGACATCCATCAGCATCCTGAACCCAGCAGAAAAGAATTCAGGACATCCAGAAAAGTGGCCTCGGTGTTGGAGGAACTGGGTTTAGAGGTTAAAAAAGGTTATTACAATACAGGAGTGGCAGGCATTATTAGGGGAAAAGGTGAAGGCAGAACTCTTGGTTTAAGGTTTGACATGGATGCCCTGGAAATGGAGGAGAAGACGGGTCTGCCCTTTGCTTCAAAGAACAAGGGTTTGATGCATGCCTGTGGCCATGACGGCCACACTGCTATGGGCCTAGGTGTTGCAAAAATCCTGATGCAGTTGAGGGATAAGCTCAAAGGCAGCATAAAGTTGATTTTCCAGCCTGCAGAAGAGGATGCTCCCAATGGCGGTGGCGCTCAGCACATGATAAAAGAAGGGGTATTGGAGGATCCCAGAGTAGATGCCATGGTGGGTGTTCACCTGTGGCCTGAATTAAAACTGGGTGAGGTGGGCACCAGAGTGGGCCCCATGATGGCAGCATCGGATCCTTTTACGGTAGATGTAATAGGCAAAGGAGTGCATGCTTCCCTGCCTAATAAGGGTATAGATCCCATAGTGATAGGCTCATACATCATAACCAGTCTGCAGACTATTGTAAGCAGAAACATAGACCCCTTTGACCAGGCAGTGATAACAGTGGGAGTGTTCTCAGGAGGAACCCGCTACAACACCATTCCTGACCGGGTAAGGCTCGAAGGCACCGTCAGGACTTTCGATGAAGGGGTAAGGGAGAAAGTCTACAATAAGCTAAAATCCATTACCGAAAAAACAGCAGAAGCCCTGGGGGGAAAAGCTGTGCTCAATTATACCTTCAGTTATCCCCCGACAATTAACCATCCTGGTATGGTAGAATTCGCCAAAAAATCAATAAAAGCAATCCTGGGGGAAGAAAATTTTGTTGAAGTAGCAAGGCCTGCTCCAGGGGGAGAAGATTTTGCCTATTTTGCCAGAGAAGTTCCTTCTGTGTATCTGTGGAT
>DFNM01000046.1:3563-4228 GCA_002376045.1 Firmicutes bacterium UBA3567 | reverse complement strand
CTGAATTAACGGGATAGCCATAAAAAATTATATTTCGTTGTTTGATTGGGCATTTAGTAATATACCACAGCTTTTGCATTTTATTCAAACGTGATCAAGAAGTTTTAATCATGGATAAACTCTTTTGTTTTAAATACGCCTTTCATATTGATTTTGCTTGTTGAATGCAAATTCTTTTATTCTTAAGTACATTATGCTGTTACCATCAGAATTTTTCCGGATATTTAAAATTTATATGGCCATGCCTTATAACCAGCAACTTTTTCTATGTTTTATATAGTGAATCGGGTTTTAATCAATGTCATGTATAGCTTCCTGGATGTAACCACACCTTCTTAGAGCAAAACCGGACCGGATTCTATGCGAAACCCTGCCAGTAAATCCTCACGAGGGCACTCTATTCCCCCTTCCGATTTTGTTTCCTCTCTTTGCAGGTTCCATTTGCCAAAAACCTATAATGCCTCTTTTAAAAGATACGCTTGTTGAGTGTACTGTTTAATGTTTTTAAGGATTAATGCATGATGCTAAATTTATGGAATAGCCATATTAATTTCAAATCATTAATTGGTAAGATTTTATGGCTACTACCATACCCTGAAAACAACTCATCTACCGAGCTGACCATTCCGGCTTGGCTCCGGCAATTCTTGCGGACCACCCGACAC
>DFNM01000046.1:0-3127 GCA_002376045.1 Firmicutes bacterium UBA3567 | reverse complement strand
GTGTCGGGCTTCGCTAACCCTGATTATCCGCTCGAATCAAATCGCTACGCCGGAATAGGTCATCTCCTTCAATGAATTTTTATTCTTCTGATGGTGCTGATAGCAGCATGTATGTCTATACTATCCCATGATTGAAAATCCTCTAAAAACAAAGACATGGCTTAAACCCTTGCTACAGCTTTTACGCTATCATTTTCATCAAGCTTCATAAGGGTAACTCCCTGAGTATATCTACCCATGGTTGAAATTTCTTTGACTCTGATTCTTATTACAACTCCCCTTTTGCTTATAAGCATAACTTCATCATATTTATCTTTGATTACTTTTAGGTCAACTATATATCCTGTCCGTTTGGTAATTTTATGGGTTATAATTCCCTTTCCTCCTCGTTTCTGGATTCGGTATTCTTTAATATCTGTCTTCTTGCCAAAACCGTATTCCGTCACCGTCAGAATCATGGCATCTTTTTCAACCAGGTCAAGTCCAACTACATAATCATCTGCACCCAGTTCTATTCCTCTAACACCCCGGGCATTTCGCCCGACATTTCTCACATCCTTTTCTGAAAACACGATGGCATGACCATTTCTGGTTCCCAAAACTATGTGCTGGTCTCCATCCGTAAGCCTGACACCTATGAGTTCATCATGTTTTTTTAAATCTATTGCAACCAAACCCGTTTTACGGGAGGTTTCATATTCAGATAAATCGGTTTTTTTGACCATTCCTCTTTTTGTAATCATTAACATGTTGTAATCGCTATCAAATTCTTTAATGGGTATGATAGTCGTTATTTTTTCACCCCTGTTAAGCTGCAGCAAATTAACAACAGGGGTACCTTTTGCTGTTCTTCCTGCTTCTGGAATCTCATAGCCTTTCAGCTTGTAGAGGTTACCCTGATTTGTAAAGAAGAGTATGTGATGATGTGTGGTGGTAGTTAAAAAATGTTCTACATAATCATCTTTAATAGTGCTTAATCCAACAATACCTCTACCACCTCTGCGCTGGCTCCTGTAGGTAGCCAATGGAAGCCTTTTAATATAACCAAGATTGGTCATTGTGATGATAATATTTTGTTCTTCTATTAAATCCTCTTCTTCCATTTTATCCACTGCTGAAGTTATTCTAGTCCTTCTTTTATCATTGTATTTTTTCTTTATCTCTAGTAATTCTTCCTTTATGATTTTGAAAACCAGTGCCTCATCATTCAATACTGTTTTATAATAGGAAATTTTTTCTAACAGTTCCCTGTATTCTTCCTCAATTTTTTCCCTCTCAAGGCCTGTTAATTTCTGTAGACGCATATCCAAGATTGCCTGAGCCTGTTTCTCCGTTAAATCGAAGTTTTCCATTAATCCATTTTTTGCTTCTTTCACCGTATGTGATTGTCTTATAAGCTTAATGACAGCATCGAGATTATCCAAAGCAATCTTGAACCCTTCTAATATGTGAGCCCTTGCTTCCGCTTTCCTGAGTTCAAACCTGGTTCTCCGGATTACTACATCCTTTTGATGCATCAAGTAGTGATATATCATCTGTTTTAAATTCAAAATCCTGGGTTCTCCATCCACAAGGGCCAGCATTATTACCCCAAAGGTTACCTGCATCTGGGTGTGTTTGTAAAGCTGGTTAAGAATAATTTTGGGGTTGGTATTCCTTTTTAGTTCAATGACTATCCTCATACCCTTTCTATCGCTTTCATCTCTGAGGTCTGCAATTCCGTCTATTTTTTTTTCTCTAACCAGTTCTGCTATTTTTTCTATAAGTTTTGCTTTGTTAACTTGATATGGTATTTCAGTAACAATAATTCTCTTTTTGCTGTCATTGACTTTTTCTATGTTTGCCTTGGCCCTTATTTTTATCCTACCCCGCCCCGTCTTGTAAGCGCTCCTTATGCCTTCCCTTCCCATGATCAAACCAGCAGTAGGAAAATCAGGACCCTTAATAACCTGCATCAACTCTTTTATAGTAATCTCGGGGTTATCTATCATCATCACAACCCCGTCTATAATTTCTCCTATGTTGTGAGGGGGGATATTGGTAGCCATTCCAACAGCTATACCTGATGATCCATTTACAAGGAGATTGGGGAACCGGGAAGGCAGAACAGCAGGTTCTTCAATGGTTTCATCGAAATTGGGCACAAAATCCACTGTCTCTTTATCTATATCAGTCAACAATTCCATGGCAAGGGGTGACAACCTTGCTTCCGTATACCTCATGGCCGCTGCTGAATCTCCATCAATAGAACCGAAGTTCCCGTGGCCGTCAATCAAAGGATATCGTATGGAAAAATCCTGGGCAAGCCTTACCATAGTGTCGTAAACAGCGGCATCTCCATGGGGATGGTATTTACCCAGTACATCCCCAACAATACGGGCTGATTTTCTATAGGACTTATCGGGGGTAAGGCCCAGTTCCCTCATTGCATATAGTATCCTTCTATGAACGGGTTTTAGCCCATCCCTCACATCGGGTAAAGCCCTACCTACAATAACGCTCATTGCATAATCTATATATGATTTTTTCATTTCATCATTGATATTTATTGGTATAACATTCTTTCCAACAGCCTTCATTCATCAAATCCACCCTTCCAAAAATAATTTCACCAAATCACCCAAAATAAACAAGCTATAAGAACATTATATCACTTTCCTTTTAAAAAGCAATTATAGAACCCATCAGGAGTTTTACACCCGATGGGTTCTAGTCCAAAACATCCACAGGTTTTACCTTTTTAAGTTTTTTCTTCCTGATTTTAATGACAACAGTTGCAAGGTAACCCATGGGGCAAAAGGCACACCATGTACGGTAGTGAAAAACAACACCAACAATAATTGTTATAACTAACTTTTGAGTGCCGGGCCCTTGACAGAACCCATCCGAAAATTTTTTAGTTATTAAGTACTGACCGGATACTTCAACAACAGCGAATGTAATTCTCAGGTATCCGGAATTTCGATGGGCATGGAAAAGGAAAATCGTTTTTTCGATGACCGCTGCACAGGTTTTCAATGAAGCAAAGCAGCGTGCTTTAATCAACTGCAGCCTGACAGCCAAAAATATACGTGAATTCCTTTGTCCGGTTGGCTTGTATCTACCCCGGGCAATGAGGCAGTCAAGG
>DFNM01000008.1 GCA_002376045.1 Firmicutes bacterium UBA3567 | reverse complement strand
ATTGCTCTCATCCTCCTTTTGATGTGTTGAATTTTTTAATACTTGTTAATAATCTTGTCCATAAGATTTTTGGGTAACTCTTCATAATGGGAAAACTGCATGGTGTACGTTCCTCTGCCCTGGGTTTTTGACCGCAAATCGGTGGCATATCCGAACATTTCGGATAGTGGAACAGCACCTTTTACAATCTGTGTATTCCCTCGAGTTTCAATGCCTTCAACACGGCCCCTCCTGCCATTCAGATTCGATATTACATCTCCTGTGTACTCCTCGGGAACCACAACTTCAACTTTCATAACAGGCTCCAGCAGTACCGGCTCTGCTCTTCTCATAGCATCTCTAAAAGCTATGGATGCTGCAACTTTAAAAGCCATTTCTGTCGAGTCAACTTCGTGGTATGAGCCATCAAAAAGGGTAACTACCACATCCACCACGGGATAACCGGCCAATACTCCGCTTTCCATTGACTCTCTCAGGCCCTGTTCTACTGCAGGTATAAACTCTTTGGGAATGACTCCACCAGTAACCCTGTTGATAAACCTAAAACCTTTGCCACGCTCATTGGGTTCCATTCTAATATTGACATGGCCGTATTGGCCCCGGCCTCCTGTCTGCCTTATGAACTTGCCTTCGGCTTCTATAGCCTGTGTGATTGTTTCCTTATAGGCAACCTGTGGTTTGCCTACATTGGCTTCAACCTTAAATTCCCTTAACATTCTATCTACTATAATCTCCAGGTGCAGCTCTCCCATACCTGCTATAATCGTCTGCCCCGTTTCTTCGTCAGTGTAATATTTGAAAGTGGGGTCTTCATCAGAAAGGCTCTGCAGCGCCATACTCATTTTATCCTGATCTGCTTTTGTCCTGGGTTCAACAGCAACAGATATTACAGGTTCAGGAAACTCCATTCTTTCTAAAATAATGGGATGGTTTTCATCGCACAGTGTATCCCCCGTTGTAGTATAACGTAAGCCTACAGCAACTGCAATGTCTCCTGTATAAACTGCCGGTATCTCTTCTCGATAATTTGCATGCATCTGTAACAGCCTGCCGATTCTTTCTTTCTTATTTTTTGTAGAATTGTAAACGTAATTACCTGCTTCAAGGCTTCCCGAATAAACCCTAAAATATGCAAGTTTGCCTGCATAAGGGTCACTTAGTATTTTAAATGCAAGGGCAGAAAAGGGTTCATCATCTTCGGGCCTGCGCATACCTTCTTCCTGCTCCTCTGGTATGATCCCTCTAATTGGAGGAACATCCCGGGGTGAAGGCAGATAATCAACAACTGCATCCAGCAAAAGCTGAACCCCTTTGTTCCTGTATGAAGAACCACACAGCACTGGAGTAATCTTGGCCTGAAGGGTGTATTTCCTTATTGTTTCCTTAACTTCTTCGGGTGTTAATTCCTTATCCTCCAGGTAGTTTTCCATAAAACTTTCATCCAATTCAGCTAAAGACTCCAGAAGCTTTTCTCTGTACTCTCTAACTGTATCCCCTAATTCTTCAGGAACCTCCTTCTCATCTCTTCTTGTCCCTAAATCGTCCAGGTAAATGACAGCCTTTTGTCTTATTAAATCCACAATACCTTTGAATTCAGCTTCAACTCCAATAGGTATTTGAAGAGGCAGAGGATTGGCTCCCAGCTTCTCTTTTATCATCTCAATAACATTGAAAAAATCCGCCCCTACAATGTCCATTTTGTTTACATAAGCAATTCTGGGAACTCTATACCTATCAGCCTGACGCCAAACCGTTTCCGATTGGGGTTCAACACCACCTTTGGCACAAAATATAATCACACAGCCATCAAGCACCCTGAGGCTTCTCTCTACTTCCACGGTGAAATCCACGTGCCCAGGCGTATCAATTATGTTGATTCTATAGTCTTTCCAAAAACATGTGGTTGCAGCTGAGGTGATAGTAATACCTCTTTCCCGCTCCTGGTCCATCCAGTCCATTACAGCAGAACCTTCATGGACTTCACCCATCTTGTGAACCTTACCTGTGTAAAACAAAATCCGTTCGGTGGTTGTAGTTTTCCCCGCATCGATATGAGCCATCAGGCCAATGTTACGAGTTTTTTCCAGGGGAAAATGTCGGCCCACACTGGTTGCCTCCTTCTGTACTATAAAAACAAAGGGTCAGCTTTCAAACTACCATCGGTAGTGAGCAAAAGCTTTGTTTGCCTCTGCCATTCTGTGGGTGTCTTCTTTTTTCTTTACAGCCCCGCCCGTGTTGTTTAGGGCATCCATTATCTCTTTAGCAAGCCTTTCCTGCATAGTGTATTCTCCGCGTTCCCTTGCATAATTGACAAGCCATCGAATACCCAGGCTTATTCGCCTTTCAGGCCTGACTTCAATGGGAACCTGGTAGGTAGCTCCACCCACTCTTCGAGGTCTAACTTCAAGGACAGGCATAATGTTTTCTAAAGCCTTCTCAAAAACCTCCAGAGGGTCCTGACCCGTTTTTTGTTTTATCATATCAAAAGCTCCATACACAATCTTTTGAGCTTTCCCTTTTTTACCATCTTTCATGACTTTATTGATCAATCTTGTTACAAGCTTGCTTTTGTATATGGGGTCCTCTAGAACTTCACGCTTTGGGACACCACCTCTTCTCGGCATCTATCTCCCTCCTTTTCACTGGAATATTTCCTGAATTGTTTAATAACCTGGAAGTTATTCTTTAGGCTTCTTTGCACCATATTTAGAGCGGCCCTGCTTTCGGCCCTCGACACCTGCTGTATCCAGTGTACCTCTCACAATATGGTATCTGACACCAGGAAGGTCTTTAACTCTGCCGCCTCTTACTAAAACAACTGAGTGTTCCTGTAGGTTATGACCTATCCCCGGTATATATGCAGTAACTTCTACACCATTTGTCAATCTAACCCTCGCTATCTTTCTCAGTGCAGAATTTGGTTTTTTAGGAGTCGTGGTTTTAACAGCAGTACACACACCTCTTCTTTGAGGACATTCCTGTAGTGCAGGAGCTGTAGACTTTTTCTTTGCTGCTTTTCTTCCTTTCCTTATCAGCTGGTTAATTGTCGGCACTTTAACACCTCCTTTTTTCAGATAATAATAAAAACCCCTTCCATAGCAGAAGGGGTTTGTAGCTGCTTACTCTTTCAAAAGGGCTGCTGATGCAGCACCTACTTCTATTCCACACGCTTCCCCTAACTGCTTCATCGTTTCAACATATATTATTTCTACGTCTTGCGCTTTGCATTTTTCAATCAGCGGTCTGGTAATGCGTTCTTCTGCGTCTTTAGCTATAAATACCATTTGTGCAAGGCCGGCATCCACAGCTTTAGAGGTCTGCTTTGTTCCTACCTTTTTGTTTTTAGCAGACTTGAGCTTTTCAAGCATTTACCCAGCCTCCTCAAATCAATAGTGATATGGCATTTTAACACACTTATACATTTTAGCATCATCAATATTTGATGTCAATAGCCTTCTACCGGATGCTTTTATTTTTTTCCTTCCTCATCGCTTTCTTCATCTTCAACATATACATCAATCTTTCTGTATCTGTTCATACCTGTTCCTGCGGGAATCAATCTACCTATTATAACATTCTCTTTCAGCCCAAGCAATGGGTCCAGTTTGCCTTTTATAGCTCCTTCCGTAAGCACTCTGGTTGTTTCCTGGAAGGAAGCTGCTGACAGGAAGGAATCCGTAGCAAGGGACGCTTTGGTTATTCCCAGTAGCACCCGTTTGGCTTCAGCGGGCCTTCCTCCCCTGGCAGTGACTCTCCTGTTTTCTTCCTCAAATTCAAAGATATCAACCAGGCCTCCCGGCAGCAGTTCTGTATCACCGGCATTTTCAACCTTTACTTTTTTCAGCATCTGCCGTATTATGACTTCGATGTGTTTATCATTTATTTCAACACCCTGAAGTCTGTAAACTCTCTGGACCTCATTAAGGAGATGTTTTTGAACCCCTCTAACTCCCTTGATTTTCAAAATATCATGGGGGTTTACAGAGCCTTCTGTCAGCTCATCCCCGGCTTCAATTAGATCGCCTTCAGCCACCTTTATCCGTGAACCAAAGGGTATCTGATACACCTTCTTTTCTCCATCCTCGCTTATTACATGGACTTCCCGCTTTTTCCTGGTCTCTACTATTTTAACTTTTCCTGATATTTCCGAAACCACAGCCAGGCCCTTGGGTTTCCTTGCTTCAAACAGTTCCTCAACCTTTGGCAGACCCTGAGTGATATCATCTCCTGCCACACCACCGGTATGGAATGTCCGCATCGTCAGCTGAGTTCCGGGTTCACCAATGGATTGGGCGGCAATTATTCCAACAGCCTCACCGATATCCACAAGTTTACCTGTTGCCAGATTCCTGCCGTAGCATTTGACACACACACCATGCCGTGTACGACACGTCAGCACCGACCTTATTTTAACCTTTTTGATGCCAGCTCCAATGATTTCATCGGCTTTCTCTTCATCAATTTCTTCACCTTCACCAACGACGATTTTGCCCGTCTCAGGGTGTATTATGGGTTCCGGAGCTATCCTTCCTATGATTCTATCCCTTAAATCTTCTATTATCTCGTTTCCATCTCTTATTTCTTCAACCTCTATAGCTTCGGTGGCGCCGCAGTCTTCTTCCCGAACAATCACATCCTGGCTGACATCAACCAGCCTTCTGGTCAGGTATCCTGAATCAGCAGTTCTGAGGGCCGTATCTGCCAGTCCCTTTCGTGCTCCATGGGTGGAGATAAAATATTCCAAAACCGTCAAACCTTCTCTAAAGTTGGCACGAATCGGGATTTCGATTATTTTACCGGATGGGTTTGCCATGAGACCTCTCATGCCCGCAAGCTGACGGATCTGCTGTTTTCCACCTCTTGCTCCCGAGATAGCCATCATGTAAACGGGATTGAACTTACCAAGGGACTCCATTAAATCGTCCGTAACTTTATCTGTGGTTCTTGTCCAGATATCTATAACCTTTTCATAACGCTCTTCATCAGTGATCAAACCCCTTCTGTACTGCAGCTCAACTTTATCGATTTCTTCATCTGCCCGTGAAAGGACCTGTTCTTTTTTTTCGGGAACCTCCAGGTCGGTTACCCCTATGGTTATACCCGCTTTTGTTGCAAACCTAAAACCAAGTTCTTTTATCTCATCGAGCATTTTTGCAGTTTTTGATGTACCGTGTTTCCTGTAGCACCTGGCCACGATCTGACCCAGTATCTTCTTATCCACCTGTTTGTTTAACTCCAGCTCGAACATTTCCTCGGGATCATTCCTGTTAACAAACCCCAGGTCCTGAGGAACAACTCTGTTGAAGATGATTCTACCGGGAGTGGTTTGTATAAACCTTCTTCTCACCTTGCCGTCTACCTCGCGCTGAACAAGCACCTTCACTTCGGCATGCAGTTCTACTGCTTTGTTTTCATAGGCCATTATAACCTCATCAAAGCTGGAAAAGACTTTACCTTCCCCTTTTTCTCCTTTCTTCTGGGTTGTCAGATAATATATCCCTATAACCATATCCTGGGTAGGTGTTACTACAGGGTTTCCGTCTTGAGGCTTCAATATGTTTTGTGTGGAGAGCATGAGGAGCCGTGCTTCAGCTTGTGCTTCTGCTGACAGGGGAACGTGAACAGCCATCTGGTCTCCATCGAAATCCGCATTGTATGCCGTACAAACCAGGGGATGTATCTTTATGGCCCTGCCTTCAACAAGGATGGGCTCGAAAGCCTGAATTCCCAGCCGATGCAGGGTAGGTGCCCGGTTCAACAGCACAGGATGTTCTTTAATGACATCCTCCAGCACATCCCAAACCTCCGGTTTTAACCTTTCAACCATTCTCTTTGCGCTTTTTATGTTGTGAGCATAACCATCCTGCACCAGTTTCTTCATCACGAAGGGCTTAAACAGCTCTAGGGCCATTTCTTTGGGAAGGCCGCACTGATAAAACTTGAGTTCAGGCCCTACAACAATAACCGATCTGCCAGAATAGTCCACCCGTTTCCCCAGCAAATTCTGGCGGAACCTACCCTGTTTACCTTTCAACATGTCGCTCAGGGATTTTAAAGGCCTGTTGCCAGGGCCTGTTACAGGTCTACCCCGGCGTCCATTATCTATTAAAGCATCCACTGCCTCCTGAAGCATTCGTTTTTCATTCCTTACAATTATGTCGGGGGCTCCCAAATCCAGCAGCCTTTTCAGGCGGTTATTCCTGTTTATAACCCTTCTATACAGGTCATTAAGGTCTGATGTGGCAAACCTTCCTCCATCAAGTTGAACCATGGGTCTCAAATCGGGCGGAATTACGGGTATAACTTCAAGAATCATCCATTCGGGTCTGTTGTTTGATTTCCTGAAAGCTTCAACTACTTCCAGCCTGCGAATAGACCTAACTTTCTTCTGGCCCGAGGATTCTTTTAATTGCTGCCTCAATTCTCTGGATAGCTGATCCAGGTCAATCTCTTCCAGCAGCTCTTTAATGGCTTCAGCACCCATTCCAGCTCTGAATCTATTACCGTACTTTTCCCTGTATTCTCTGTATTCTTTTTCTGTAAGCAGCTGCTTTTTAGCCAGTGGAGTGTCACCAGGGTCAATTACAATGTAAGAAGCGAAATACAGCACTTTTTCCAGAGATCGAGGTGACATATCCAGCATCAAACCCATCCTGCTGGGTATACCCTTGAAATACCATATATGGGATACCGGGGCCGCCAATTCTATATGGCCCATACGCTCCCTTCTTACTTTAGACTTGGTTACTTCAACACCGCATCGGTCGCACACCACACCTTTGTACCTTACCCTTTTGTATTTTCCACAGTGACATTCCCAGTCTTTAGTAGGACCAAAAATTTTCTCACAGAAAAGCCCCTGTTTTTCAGGTTTCAGCGTCCTATAATTGATGGTCTCGGGCTTTTTGACTTCCCCCCTTGACCACGACCGGATTTGTTCAGGAGAAGCTAAACCTATCCTTATTGACTCGAAATTGTTCAAATCTATCAAGGATACTCTCTCCCTTCCTTAATAGTAATATTCCCCGTAGCTCTAATTCTCTACTTCCTTTTCGTCCTCACCATCAATTTCTTCCAGAAGGTCATCAATATCTTCATCTATATCCAGTTCTTCTATTTCCACGTCTCCTTCATCTTCTTCATCTTCCCCTGTTTCCTGCTCTTCGTAGCCTTCTATGTTTACATCCAGTTCATCGAAATCATCGTCCTCTTCACTGGAATCTTTTATCACTATTTCTTCTGCTTCTTCTGAAAATACTCTGACATCAAGACCAAGGCTCTGGAGTTCCTTTATTAGAACTTTAAAGGATTCGGGTACACCGGGTTCAGGCACATTCTCTCCTTTTACAATGGCTTCATATGTTTTTACTCTTCCCACCACATCATCCGATTTCACGGTTAAAAGCTCCTGCAGAGTGTACGCTGCTCCATAAGCTTCAAGTGCCCAAACCTCCATTTCACCGAATCGCTGGCCGCCAAACTGGGCTTTTCCACCAAGGGGTTGTTGGGTAACAAGGGAATAGGGGCCTGTTGAACGAGCATGGATCTTATCATCAACCAGGTGAGCCAGTTTCAGCATGTACATGTAACCCACTGTCACCCTGTTGTCAAAAGGTTCCCCAGTTCGCCCATCATAGAGGACCGTTTTTCCATCTTCAGGTAATCCTGCTTTTTTAAGACACTCTATGATTTCTTTTTCAGTTGCACCATCAAAAACCGGAGTTGCAACATACCAGCCCAGAGCCTTAGCAGCCCAGCCAAGATGCGTTTCCAGCACCTGACCGATGTTCATCCTTGATGGTACTCCCAGGGGATTCAAAACTATTTCAACCGGGGTTCCATCAGGTAGGAAGGGCATATCTTCTTCGGGTAATATTCTTGAAATAACACCTTTATTACCATGACGACCTGCCATCTTATCTCCAACAGATATCTTTCGTTTTTGAGCCACATACACCCTTACCAGTTGATTTACACCAGGAGATAGCTCATCTCCATTTTCCCTTGAAAACACCTTGACATCGACAACAATCCCCGATTCACCATGGGGAACTTTTAACGAAGTATCTCTAACTTCCCGGGCTTTTTCTCCAAAAATAGCTCGCAACAACCTTTCCTCTGCTGTTAACTCTGTTTCTCCTTTGGGTGTGACTTTTCCGACAAGAATATCTCCTGCCCTAACTTCTGCACCGGGTCTTATAATACCCCTCTCATCCAGGTTTTTAAGAGCTGCTTCTCCCACGTTGGGTATATCTCTGGTGATCTCTTCCGGTCCCAGCTTGGTATCCCTTGCTTCTGCTTCATATTCCTCTATGTGAATAGAAGTAAAAGTATCATCTTTTACCAGCTTTTCACTGATCAGGATGGCATCCTCATAGTTATAACCTTCCCAGGGCATAAAGGCGATGAGGACATTTCTTCCCAGGGCTAGCTCGCCCATATCTGTTGATGGTCCATCTGCTATAACTTCACCTTTTTTTACTCGCTGACCCTTTTTAACAATAGGTCTCTGGTTGATACATGTACCCTGGTTTGATCTTTTAAATTTCAACAGTTTATAAACATCTACTCCTTTGGTATCCCCTTCTTCCGGATTGTCTTTACGCACAACGATTTCATTAGCAGTTACCCTTTCTACAATTCCATCGTTTTTACATATCACTACTACCCCTGAATCCCTAGCAGCCTTGTATTCGATTCCCGTACCAACCACCGGAGCTTCCGTTTTCAGCAGCGGCACTGCCTGACGCTGCATGTTGGAACCCATTAAAGCCCTGTTGGCATCATCATTCTCCAGGAAGGGAATTAGAGAAGTTGCCACACTCACCAGCTGTTTAGGGGAAACGTCCATGTAGTCTACCTCTTCAACGGGAACAACCACAATTTCGTGCCTGTAACGGGCTATCGCTTTCTTGTGAATAAACCTTCCTTCCTCATCCAGGGGAGCATTGGCCTGGGCTATAACGTATTCATACTCTTCATCTGCAGTAAGGTGCTCTATTTCTTCCGTTACAACACCGTTTTTAACCTTCCTGTATGGAGTTTCGATAAAACCGTACTCATTAATCCTTGCATAAGTGCTCAACGAACTTATAAGACCTATATTGGGACCTTCAGGAGTTTCAATAGGGCACATCCTGCCATAGTGGGAATCATGAACATCTCTGACTTCGAAACCCGCTCTTTCTCTGCTCAAACCTCCAGGCCCCAGAGCACTCAAACGCCTTTTGTGGGTCAATTCAGATAGAGGGTTGGTCTGATCCATGAACTGAGAAAGCTGACTGCTTCCAAAGAACTCCTTGACAGCAGCCACAACCGGGCGAATGTTTATCAGTGCCTGGGGAGTGATAACATCCACAGCCTGAATGGACATCCGTTCTTTAACTACCCTTTCCATCCTAGCCATGCCGATTCTAAACTGGTTCTGCAGCAGTTCCCCTACTGACCTTAATCGCCTGTTACCCAGATCATCAATATCATCAATTTCCCCGATTCCATAGGGGAGATTGATAAGATAGTTAATTGAAGCTATTATATCTTCCTTTGTAATAATTTTTTCGTCCCTTGGTTTGTATTCGCCACCAACTTGCTTAAAACCGTTTCCTATTATCTTAACTTTTTTGCTTTCTTTAGTTAAAATCCAGACTTCATTGATACCGGCCTTTTCAATCTGAAAAGCCAGGTCTCGAGTTATCTTTTCGTCTTTTCTAACAATTACCTCCTGGGTATCTGGATTTATTATATCTTCAGCAACTTTGTGTCCAATTAACCTTCTCCTTATGGAGAGCTTCTTATTAAATTTGTATCTTCCTACCCGAGCAAGGTCATATCTTCTATAGTCGAAAAACAAAGTCTCCAGTAAAGAACGAGCACTTTCTACTGTGGGTGGTTCCCCAGGTCTTAATCTCTTATAAATTTCTAAAAGCCCTTCTTCTTCCGTATCTGTATTATCTTTTTCCAGAGTTCTCAATATCTTTTCGTCTTCACCCATCAAATCAATGATTTCTCTGTCTGATCCATATCCCAAAGCCCTCAACAGAACTGTGATTGGAAGCTTACGGGTTCTATCTATTCTCACATAGATAATATCACTGCTGTCGGTTTCTATTTCTATCCATGCACCGCGATTAGGTATGACTGTCCCCTTAAAGAGAAACTTCCCGCTTTTATCATTTTCTCTATCATAATAAACTCCAGGTGACCTCACCAGCTGACTAACAATTACCCTTTCCGC
This sequence comes from Firmicutes bacterium UBA3567, assembly GCA_002376045.1. Lineage (GTDB taxonomy): Bacteria > Bacillota > Thermosediminibacteria > Koleobacterales > UBA3567 > UBA3567. The sequence continues at coordinate 2,433 of DFNM01000008.1, read as the reverse complement.
ACCGTTAATGATAAATGTTCCTTTTTCTGTCATCAGGGGGAAATCCCCCATAAAAACTTCCTGCTCTTTTACCTCACCCGTTTCTTTATTTATAAGCCTTACTTTAACTTTCAATGGGGCGGCGTATGTAACATCTCTCTCCTTGCATTCTTCAACTGAATATTTAGGCTCGCCTTCCAGGGTGTAATCAACAAACTCCAGTATCAGATTTCCTGTAAAGTCCTGAATTGGTGAAATATCATCAAACACTTCTTTTAAGCCTTCTTTTAAAAACCACTGGTATGATCTGTGCTGAATTTCTATGAGGTATGGAAGTTCAACAACTTCTTCAATTTTAGAAAAACTCTGCCTTACCCTTTTGCCAACCTTAACAGGATGCACCATGAGTTTTATCTCACCCCTTATTAAAATAAAAGTAAAATAGCCAAAAGCAAGGAGCAGGTTGTAGCCTCACTTTTGGTTTTCAAACAAGGTATACCTATTATAGTCTTTTACAAAACTAAAAAAATATACAAATATTCTAAAAAATATAGTTCTCCTATAGCAAAATGACTATATCTCTTCTCTAACACTACAACGCAATAAATCCGTTCCCATACAATTTAAAGAAAATATGGTAAGATTTATATGATGAGTTTCGGAGACCCAAATCGGCTCTACCATAACATTACCAACTGTTTTGGAGAAAAGCCAGAAATGTTATGAATGGTATATCGTTTTAAGAAGCATTGCAAAAAAGTTGCCAATAGTAATCATGCATTTAATAATAATATCAAACTCAATATTTTTTGTCAAGGAATTTTTTGCTCAAAATGCTTTCTCTTTGTGATAGAGGCAAACACATAACTGTATTTCTTATCAACAATTTTTTTTGATATAATGCTAGATGTTATATGATTATTTTTGTATTAGTTTTTGGACTACAATTTTTGAGGGTTGAAAATCAGATCCTTATTTTTAACAACTGCCAAACTCGGGAGCTATAAAGATAGCTGAATCGCTTAATCAATCTGGGATATACACTTATATGCCGAAAGGGACCCACCCAGATATTACTCTAGGAAGGTCCCTTTCCTGTTATCAACCATTCACCACTGTTCAAAATGTACTTTGGATTCGTCATACCTGTCAGCCGGCTTTTTCATCTCATTCTTATATCCGACAACCACAATACCCACAGGTATAACCGTAGATGGCAGGTTCAGGATTTCTGCGATTGCTTTTGTTAATTCTGGCACAGGGTATAAACCGCACCAAACTGCACCAAGACCAATACCATGGGCAGCCAGCAGCATATTTTCTATAGCGGCCGAGCAATCTGCGACAAGAAAACCCGTCAACCTCTGTCTTTCCTTATCTCCGCATACAATAATCCCACATCCTGCTTGCGGCAGCATTTTTGCATATGGATGAACCTGTGCGATGCTCTCAAGGGTGTTTTTGTTTCTTACTACTACAAAATCCCATGGCTGATAGTTGTGTGCTGACGGTGCTTGAAACCCAGCCTTTAATACGGTCTTCAAATCCTCTTCGGCAATCGGCTGTCCCGTAAACTTGCGAATGCTCCTGCGGGTAAAAATAGCTTCCAATACATCCATTGCTCTACTCTCTCCTTTCCCAACTTTTTATTGTTGTCTTGTATCTATATCTTCCCTGACCTCTACTCCTTTGGAGCAATAATGCTTGATTTCCGGCATGCCGTTACAAGGTCTGCCCTATCAATTATATCCCGGGACATCCTCCTCATTATCACCTCCTCTTTGCGGTAGTCTTACCATAATTTTATCATATTAAAATAAAAAATCCCTCTATAAATTTTATAGAAGGGATATGTTCATACCTGTCCAGGTTTATGGAAAAAGGGATGCATCAAAACTTACATGCACCCCTTTAATACTTCTAATCTATTAGCTGTTAGTGCACTGACGGTTTTATACCATCAGGTAGTGGTGATTCGTATTTGTTGTCCCTTGTATTTTTTTCGAATTCTTCTTTCGCTTTTTTTATAATAGACCCGTCATCTATAAGCAAATCATACAGGCTCCCTGCTATAGTTTTTGCTGCGAATAGCATCGCACTATAGCCTATTCCCGAACCTGACGATGCAGTTGCCTGCCAGGAATGAGCAGCGGTACCAACAGGCCAGGTGGCTGCCAGGATGGAATTCACCTAATTCCTCAATTTTTTCCCAGCTAAAAAAGCTTATTTGTGGTATAATAACCATAGGGTTTTCCTTCTTGTGTGTTTACTTATTTTCTACTCAAACAGGAGGAAACCATTTTTGTTTGGGGTTAATTATTGAATTTTGTCTGCTAAGATGTTCTTCTATATCGAATTATTCATGTTTTCCTGGGGTAAAATTAATTTTCATTGACCTGTCATCACTTGTGTATTCAGCATCCTAAAAGAACGCAAATGCCTCTACTCTTTAAT
>DFNM01000215.1 GCA_002376045.1 Firmicutes bacterium UBA3567 | reverse complement strand
TATGCAAGTGAAAGGGCAAGGGAGTTGGACTGAACGGTGTTCCCGATTCCAAAGGCTGCAACTGAGCCAAAAAGGGCAAACAAAAAAGCCAGCCAGCTCCAATTTTCCCCCATTCCATTTTTAATATAATACATGGGGCCTCCTGCCATTTCGCCTGTTGGTTTTATTTCTCTATACTTAACGGCAAGTAATGCTTCACCCAGCTTGGTGGCCATTCCGAATATGGCAGTTATCCACATCCAAAAAACTGCACCAGGGCCTCCAAGGGCTATAGCAGTCGCAACTCCTGCTATGTTTCCAGTTCCTATTGTAGAAGCAAGGGCAGTCATCAATGCCTGGAATGGAGTGATATCACCTTCCCCTTTTTGGGCTTCTTTTTTTCTTCCCTGAAAAAGCATTTTGAAAGCATAACCTATTTTTCTTACCGTCAGCCATTTCAACCCAAAGGTTAAATAAATTCCGGTTCCCACTAATAGGATTAACATTGGTGGGCCCCATACAATACCACTTAATTTAGATAAAAAATCTTGCATTTAAATTAAAAGCCTCCTTTCTTTACTTTTTTATATAAAAGTATTCGCTGCTTTACAAAAAATTCCTCTTTGTTAATTTTGTTTTTTTGCATTTTTAATGATTGCTTCGTATGCTACTGCTATATGACGCTTCGAGCATATAAGCATTCATTGAATTTTAGCTGCCAATAAATTATAATAAAATCACCTTTCGAGTCATTCCGAGTATAAAACTGATTTTCAAAGGGAATTTTTGAACCTGATTGAAAAGATAAAAATTATACCAAAGGTTGTGCTGGTGAGAAAAAAAGAAGCACTACAATTACTTGAGCCAGCAGCGCAAAAACTAGACATCGAAGTAAAACTGGTCAAAGAGTTTAGAACTTTAGATGAAGCCGTACATGCCATGATCCAGCATTTCCAGTTATAGTGGAAGATATTTACACATTTTTCAAATACGCTATTTCTTTATCGGTTAATTCTCTCCATTGACCGGGTTTTAATTTTCCTAATGTGAGTTTCCCTATCTTAGTCCTTTTCAGTTCTATAACGGGATGGTTAATAGCAGCAAACATCCTTTTAACCTGTCGGTTTTTCCCTTCATGGATCGTTATTTTAATCAGAGAAGTATTTTTTTGGTTATCTTTATTCAACATTACCACATCAGCAGGAGATGTTTTGCCATCTTCCAGGTGAATACCTCTACGCAATAAATCCAATGAACTTTCGGAAGGAATACCTTTCACTTTTGCAATATAGGTTTTCTTAATCTCATTTTTAGGGTGGGTTAATCTGTAAGCTAATTTTCCATCATTTGTTAATAATAATAGACCCTCAGTATCGTAATCCAGTCTTCCCACTGGATATATTCTTTGGTCGATACCTGTAACGTAATCTAAAACTGTCTTCCTTTTGAATTGATCTTTCACTGTCGAAATACAGTTTTTTGGTTTGAACAGCATTATATACACTTTTTTTTCTGTGTTTCTAATAACTTTTCCATCAACCTGAACCACATCTTTTTGGGGATCAATTTTACTACCTAATTGTGTTACAGTTTTTCCATTTACTTTGACTCTGCCTTCCAGAATGATTTTTTCACATTTTCTTCTGGAGGCTATCCCCGCTTTTGCCATGAATTTTTGAAGTCGTTCCTTCACGTTGATCCAACCCTTTTATTCTTTGCTTTTATTAAATGCTTCTATTATTTTTTGGGCAAAAGGACCAATATCTCCTTCCGTGAAAGCTTTCATTGTTCCTGCTGCTACATTTCTAATGGCAAAATCAATTAGCTCTTCAGGTATATTTTGTTTTAATAGCCTTTCTTTGATTCTTAGTGCAGTTTTGATTCCTTCTTCACTGGAAACAGTATTAATCAAGGCGACCTGCTGAACATCTCCGAACACGACTGTTCCAACTTTTGAAAACAGTTCAGCAGCTTCCAACTTTGTTTTTGAATCTTTTGACCCGTCAATGATGATGATGGGTCTTTCGCCTTTTCTCATTTCTCCTGCATGGCCAATAATTTTTGCCGAAATCAGATTGATATTTTTTTTGTTGTTGAATGTTTTTTCAAGTTCGGTATCTGAAGCTGTTGTAGCTATATTAACCAGCACTGGACTTTTTGTCAGCTTTTGTGTTATCTGCTTTACAGCTTCAACCATTACTTCAGTTGGCAGAGCAAGCACAATTATATCAGCCTTATCGAGAACATCATAGCTGTTGCTTCCAAGACACTTGAGTTTATCGGAAAGGTGAGTTGCTACATTGAGGTTTTTATCTACAACTATAAGTTCATAATTACTATTAAATTTTTCTGCTAAAAAACTTCCCATTCTACCGCAACCAACAACTGATACTGTTTTCAAGGTAATCATCCTCCTGCAAATTAATTTTAAAAAAAGTGCAATGAATGGCAAGGCATTCAATTGCATACAAAGAGTTTATTAAAAACGGTTTTGAAGAGTTCCTTTTTGTGAACGGGTTCCATTACATTGTAGACGGGGATATCTAAAGCTTGAACCATCTTTTTGTATAAAACTTTTTTATCTACAAACTCTGCTGAATATTTGTTGTTGTATCTGTATGCAGGGTAAAAAGGGTTTATGGTAACAGCCAATACAGGTATTTTTTTTATTACCTGAAGGTTTAACCCTGCTTTTTTCACTTGCTTTAAGTTTGATACAACCTCATGCAGATTCCCGCCCAGAAGAAATTTTATGGCATTTTTGCAGACAAGAGTTTTGTTTTTTATGTTTTCAAGTTTTAGCAGTTCAGCAAAATACGTTTGAGAAATAAGGCCAGGAATGTAAATATATCCAGCACCTTTTTTCAGAATCCCTTTAATTTCCTCAAGAGAGCTTCTGTCAATAAGGGATTTAAAGTTCAATATTGTTTTTTTTCCATTGATGTTGATGGTTGCACAATTGGGCCAATCAATTCTTTCCTCTGATTGATCGATTTTGAAAATCTTGACAAGTTGTTGTGTTTCCTCTACAAGCTGGTCGATATCAGGAGTTTTGGCTGCTCCAGTAGCTATTATCAATCCATCTACTTCACCCATGGGGGACAGTCTGTTTAAAGCACCATCAACAATAACCATATCACATTTCATTTTTTTGAATTTATCTAGTGCCACGTGCAAATCTCTGCTTTTATTCGGCCCTGCTACAACAACCAAACCTTCTTGTGTAACCTTACCAAACACTATTTTACCCAATGGAGTTTTTATTTGTGAGTTTTCCAGTATATCTATTTCTGCACTGCTGACTTTTAAACAATTTTCTGCCACAGCCAGTATACAGCCTTTTTTAACTTTTAATCTCGGCTTGGGCAAACCCGTTATGTTGTCTATTTCTTCCCCGTCAAACCCAATGCTTGTTAAACCCAATGACAGGCTGTTTTTTTTGATTTCTTCTATCAGAGCTGCGGTAGTTGTTGTTTTACCTGTGTTTTTAGCAGTTCCTGCAATACCCAATGCTCTCATAATACACACCTAGTATGAATGTTTTGATGTGACAGTATTTCTTCCTGCTCTTCCAGGGTACGCTCCCTCTTCTCTACTGCCTAAAAGGCCTTCATACAGAGCACTCACAAAGTTTCCATGTTGAGCTACTTTTGTTAGAATTTTTTTTATGTTTTCTTGCAGGATCTGTGCCCATTCCTCTGCTTTTTTTGTGGGAGTGATTTTAGCGTTACCCAAAAATCTAAAAACTTCTTTTGTAGCTTTTAGGGTATCAATCCGTGAAGCCCCTGCAATGGGACCTCCGGAAAAGGCTTCATCTGATGAAGCGATGGAAATTGCATCAACTCCGAGGGAAGAAGCTAGTCCAGCGTGTAAAGCCGTAGTAATTGAGGATTGAACTCTTTCTTCAGTATGAGTTAGAAAACCTATTGGAGCACCAGGCCAAATGGGTGCATCTATTATTTTCCGGAGAACAAAGATTTTGGCAGCATTGAAGTCAATGTAATTGTTTTCCATATTACCGTTGATCATGACTTCCGGTGAATAGCAAAACAAAGGCTGTAAAATGGGTTTGCCTCCCAATTTTAAAGCCAAATGCGATACAATCAACATCCCTGAAAAGGCTTTGTAGGCAGGGACTCCGCTCAACTCTTCATTTGTTACAACATCAAAAGGCATGTTATACTTAGCAGCATATTTTATTGCGCTGATAGCATCAACTGTAAGTCTTTCTGGGTCTGTACCGCCTCCAAGGGAGCCATAAGCAATGTTTATTTTGGTTAAATCAGCTCCTGAATTACCAGCAAGCACAACTGTCTCGGGTGTATTAAGCCCCCTATGAGCTCTTACCTGCCATAATACATTTTCGTTTATAGATTTTTTTATTCTCAACAGGTTTTCGGGTGTAATAACGGAACCATCTTCTTCATGAGTTATGTATCCCTCAAAGAACCCTTCTGTACGGGCACCCCATGAAGGATCGAAATGAACGACACCATCTGTCCCCCATGCTTCGCATAACTTGATGTGGGCTATATCCATAAAAGGACATCCGGTACCGTATTGAATGAAAACTAATGGGTTTTTATCAATGTGTTGTAACCCATTGGGTTTCATTCGAGCTTTTATTTTTGCAACATAATTTTCCAGTGATTCCAGTTCTTCTTTTGTAAGTTTCCTGGTTCTGCTATGCAGCTTTCCATTCTCATAAAAGTTTTTAACCACATCATCACACAGTTCTTTGTATTCGTTTCTTAATTTGGCAAGTTCTTTAGGGTTTGAGGTTTTTAACATCTCTTCCCGCAATTCAGCCCTTTTAACTCCAGGTGAAGTTTTGTTATTACTCCACTCCAAGATTTGACTGGTGATTTTATCTAAGAGGTTTTCGATTTCTTTATCAGTGTATTTGTATGAATACCTCTGGGTTATATCTTTCTTGTTTTTCACAAACTTTCCTATATCAGGTTTGTATTCTCTACCTTCAACAAAAGCAACTGCTTCCTCAACTTCTGTTCCCGGACCAAATCCTGCATCAAACCCCAATTCTGTAGCCAGTTCAGGGGTAACTGCCATTCCCCCCAGGGCTATTTTAATCGTATCCCTTAAACCTGAAGCATCAATCAGGTCAATGAATTTACCCAAAATTTCTGCAACCCCATAGCCTAAAGTTCTACTTATTAGAACGGTATCAACTTTGTTTTCATGTATCTTGTTTAAAATTTCTTCAGGTGGCAAATCAGGGGGTAATAAAATAGTATGATGACCTTTCTCATCCAGTGCTCGTTTTATCATTTTTAATCCAATATCATGCACAGGATCCAATGGGGCGAGTAAAACCTTGTGTTTTTTGCTTTTCATCAACCATCCCTCCTGGTATTAAGCCACCCGTATTTATCTCCCGATTTATGAACATATCCCCTGGCTCTTATACGAGCACCAGGACCATTATGTTCAATAAAAACCACATTGATATCATTAAAACCCATGTCTTCTAACATTTTTATAATAAGCCCTTTACCTTCATCTTCATCTTCACATATAAGAAAGGTTTCAATGTCAACCGCATCTAATACATGTTTATAAACCGCAGACATATAACTGACCCTCCTAAAGAAAAAGAAAAAATTATTTTTCTTTTTCATATAATTCCCAGTATTTGTTAACATCCTTTATCAGGCTATTAATGTGATCTGTCATGGCTTTTTCAGCTTCCCCGGGATCTTTTTTTGAAATGGCTTCTACTATTTTTTTGTGATCAGAGACTACTGTACTTTTTACTTTTTTTCTTATAAAGCCCAAAACAGGTGATAACTGACCATCCTGCCTGATTAAATCCATAGCAGCATCCAGAACTCTGTTTCCAGCAAGTTTGGAAATGTATTTGTGGAACTTCAGGTCATCTTGAGCTCCCTTTACGAAATCATCAAAATGTTTTTCATGAGATGATAGTATTTCTTTTAGGTTTTTAATGTCTTCTTTTGTAGCATTTATTGCTGCCAGCCTGGCAAGTTCTTTCTCGATAACCTTTCGAGCTATTAAAACATCCAGTAATTCTTCTTTATCCTTTACCCTTACAACACTTAAAAATTCTTTGCTGTAATGATTTATTTCTTTTTCCTGCTTTAATTTGTTTAACCTTTTTTTACCTGCTTCTGTTAAAATTCTTCCTCTGAACCCAACCTTTTCGGTATAACCTTTTATATCAAGTTCCCTGAGCATTCTACCTGCTGTGGCTTCACTTACATCGAACCCTTCACGGATAAGTTTTTCACTTAACAGCCCTGAACCAATAGGGGTATCAGAGTTTGCAATTATTTTTAACGTAACATACTCCTGCATTTTTTTTGGTGAAAGCATGTAACCATCTCCATTTGTTTTTTATTAATTATTATATAATATTACTGCATTTTATGGCTATACTTTTTAACCAGAACTTTTTATATATTTGTAATCAATGTCAGGTATAGCTTTTTAAATGCCTGTACTCAACTTGGTATTTATTTGTTGAGTTAAATTTAAGAATTTATACAGGAGTATTGTGTTGTTATTCGTAAGAGATGCATTGAGTTAAATAGTGCCGAACTTGGGGCAAGATCGGCCTGGATTCAATACGGCGTCCTGCCGGTGAATTCTTTCCGGAAACCTCCTGTCTCCTTCATTCGATCTTACTTCTCCCCATTCAGCAGGTTCCATTTGTTCCATTTACCAAAAAAATATAATACTCTTTTTTGATTAAAATTAGCCTTCTGGATGTGCCATTTTAAATACCAGCTGATGATATGTACATATATATTTTTAAAAAGCATTTCAATTTAGCGTGTTCCTATTAAGATAAAGATGGTACCAATAATGATCATTATCAATTTTGCAGGAGGTATTTTGTTTGCCGCTTCAAACAAGCCCAAAGCTGTTACGCCTATGAAAATGAAGGGTCCGATGGATCCCAATATACCATTAAGCTTTAAAGCCATTTTTAGATTATTGAATTTCAACATTAACAAAGCAAACAATATACCTAATGAGCCAAATAGGATTCTTAAGATTGCCATTTGTAAAACCGTCTTATTTAAACCCATAAGCAAGACCCCCAGATTTAATCAACTCCCTAACAGCTTTAATTAAGGCTGTTAGAGAGCTAGTCATACGAGCTTTTGCTCAAATATATCTGTCATGTTAGCTGATTCTACCCTGTCCTTTATTTCATCTATATTTGTAGTATAGAGATCGTTTTCTCTCATTACCTCAAAATAAACCGAACCGGAGAACGTATATTTTCTAGCGATACCTTCAGGGGTAGCCATTTGTTCCTTAACATGAGCAATAGCATGTCCGGTAGCAAGGCTTTTGGGTAATTCAAGCAGTTCTTTGCCAACAGCTTTTCTTACAGCATTGTGACCGGCAAGTGTTCCTGTAACAATGGCTTCAGTGTGTCCAACCAGTGGACCTGCTTTTTCTCCTGCACAGAACAGGTTTTCCACACCTTCGGTTTCAAGATAGTTGTTTCTTGGTGATATGGAGAAGTATCTCATGGAGTTGCCGATGTTTCCAGCGTATGGATCTTCAAATCTAGCGTTTTCAAAACCCGGGATCTGCCTGAGTTTTTCAAGGGGATAGAAGGGAGACATTAATTTGGCATGGCCTGTGTCCAGGAGAATAATGTTTTCAGCAAACTCTTTTAAAGCATATTGCTGACAGGCTTTTTGGCTTAGAGACTCGGCTTTTTGTAGCTCCTTTGGAATTGGTACAATTGCAACACCTGTTTTGTTTAATTTTTCTACAAGTTCTTCTGAAAGGGATTCTTTATGGAGTTTGCAAGAACCGCTCATCGCTCCAACAGAACCGTCTGATTTTTTGGCCATCATTTCTTTGACTCCTGCTTTTTCAGCTATGCTAATTCTAGGACCATAGCTAGGACACCTATAAATACACATTGCACAACCATTACCGTATTTAGAACAATTGCCCATGGGGCCAGCAGTTCCTGTCGCTTCTACAAATATATCGGCTGTAATCATTTTGCCATTAGCGGTTTTTATAGCTTTAATTTTTTTACCTTCCATTTCAACGTCTTTTGCTCTGGTTTCGAACAAAATTTTTACACCTGCATCCAGTAAGTGTCTACGTATAGCCGGTTCAATTTTAGCAACATCGTATAATGAAGCATGTTTGTGGCCGGGGAATTCTATGTTTTTGTGTCTTGAGACAGAATCTGCAATTTTAAACAAATCGCCTCCACCCATTGCAATCATTTCCTCAGTGGCAGTAAATCTACCATTATTTCTCATAATACCCCCAACCAAACCTGTACCCAACAACATGTCCGTTCTTTCGATAAGCACTACTTCGGCTCCAGCTTTAACAGCTGAAAGGGCTGCAGCACAGCCTGCCCATCCTCCGCCAATTACTGCTACTTTAGACATCTTTAAACCTCCTCAAAATTTTACCATAGGAGAGGAACCCCCCTCCTATGGATGTTTTGATTTTCTTAATCCAAGTATCCGCTGTATTTACCGATGATTTCCATCAATTTAACCAAGGCTTTAACTGCATATCTTGCTCTGTCTTTTAACAGTTGGCCATTTTCATCAGTTGTTCCAAGACCTGGAGAAATGTAAATATTGCCGTCATAAGCTATAGTGGGAATTACCCCCATTTGTTTCATACCATCCTGCAGAAGATTGCTGCCAGCATACATGTCTTCTATTGAAAAGATTGGGAAACCTAACTCTCCATTATTCCACGTGTTTTCATAGTTAACCTCAACAGCGGTTGAGTTGTATGATTTGGTAATGATAAGCCCTTCTTTAATTCTTGGATGAATCTGTTCAAATTCCTCTTTTACAATTTCGTATAGGTCATCAACAGGTTTTGTGAGTATTTCGGGTTTTTCTTTTATTGCTTTAAGAGCCGCAATTTGTCCTAGAAGAGCTTCTTTGCCCGGGTCATTTGTAACATAAGCTGCTTTGCCATAGGAAACTGTTGTTCCCCATCTAGAACCATGAATACCCAATGCTCTTCGAATTGGTACCATAAATTCTTCCTTACCGATAATAAGCCCACTTGTTGCAGCACCTGAAGCTTTGTCCATACTAAATATTACCACATCTGCACCGGATTTCCTTGGGTCATGACCTATAAAGGGCACACCCCACGCGTTATCTACTACATATGGTATATCAAAATCTTTTGCGATTTCTGCTAACAGTTTTTGTAAAACAGGAGTTCCTTCTTCATCTTTTTCTCCATAACCATATCCAGGAGTATCATATCCTAAAGAGGTAATGCCTGTCAACATGGTAGCGTGACGCTCAGCAACCAGAGAAACTTTTTCAGCGGTTGCTTCTGGATCGACTTTTGTAAGTAGAATACAGGGATGGTATTTTATACCATGCACACTGTAATCAGCGCCTTCCATAGGTAATATGTATGTGCTGGTATTGTTTTGGCGTTTTCCATAAAAACCCAACTCGCCAGGTGTTGAACCTCTATCAGCAAAAACATCTTTAAATCTACCCGGGAAAGGTCTTCCATAGCTCCCCTGGTGATGAAGGTGTTTTTCGTATAGAGCGATGTACCTCGCCTGATAGCAGTCTCCTCTACCCTGCATTGGTGGGGTGAACAAACAATCAAAGGTTATCCACAGGCCAGCTTCACATGTATTGGTTGGCGCAGCATCGTATTCATCACCGTAAACATCTTTGACCAGGGTTCTAATTTCATCTGTTAGTTTTGCTAGAGGTATTACTTCTTGTCCACCTTTTGCTATAAATTCTTCAACATCCTTTCTCAAAGGTGCAGGGCATCCTGAAATAGCACCTGTAAGTCCGAATTTCCCTCTAATCTCACTTGGAATTCCAATTTCATCAGCTGCTTTTTGTGCTTCTTCATAAATTTTAGGGGTGTTTTCCTGAAGGGATTTATACATTTGAAATTTGTAATTAAATTTTGACATGCTACTTTTCCTCCTCTTTTGATTTTTTTATTTTATTTTTACAATCATTTCAATTTCAACAGGGGCATCTAAAGGGAGTTCATTCACACCCACTGCTGACCTTGCATGAGCACCTTTTTCTCCGAAAACTTCACCCAAAAACTCTGATGCACCATTAACAACCTTTGGTTGTTCATTGAATCCAGGTGCGCTGTTGACAAAACCCGTAACCTTTACAATTTTTTCTATATTGTCAAGGTTACCGATTAGAGATTTTACTGCACTTAAACAGTTTATAGCACATATTTTTGCAGCTTCATAACCCTCTTCAACTGACAGATCTTTACCTAATTTGCCTTTGTATTTGAGCTTACCTTCAACAAAAGGTATTTGACCTGCAGTATACACATACTTATCGATTTTTACAGCCGGCACATAAGCTGCAACGGGTTTAGGAGCTTCAGGAATTGATATACTCATTTCCTTTAGCTTTTTTTCAAAAGACACATGTAGCACCTCCTATTTATTAATATTTATGTAAACAAATATATAAACAAAGTACAATCCTTTTAAAATATGGGAACTATTAATCAAGGTTTCATTATGACTTTCTTATTATTATTTTATTATTTAATTCATATCCTCTAGTTAGACCATCTTTGTTTTCTGGATTATATACAACAATATTCAAATGATTAGGCATATGAGTATAATCAAAACCGCATATTTCGCCTATTGGTTCAGAATTCAAATAAACCTTATCACCTACAACAATCACACCACCACTTTGAACCTCAAAAAATCCTAGATAAGCAATTTTATTAACAGTATCACCTGGTTCTGCTTTTTCAACGGTAAAAATTAGTTCATGAACGTCATACTTTTTAACACATCTTGAAATTGGTTTAATCAGCTTTAATCCTCTTTGTTCCAAACAACCCCGCAATACTACTACAAGTTCCCCAACAACATCTGCTTTTTTAGCATAAGGATTTTTTTTGAACATTCCTGCTTTGTAGGGATCTATGTTATCGTTCAAAAAATCACCTCCTCATCAATGATGAGCTATTTATACATTTCAACATTTTTTTTAAAAATCCTTCTTAAAAAATTTATTTTTTTATTTTATTTTTCCAATTAATTTTACCTTTATTCTAATATAAAAAAACAGGTTTTTATAGACCTGTTTTAGATATTGTTAACCAGTTATTTAGCATTTTGTAAAAAATATCTATAAATGTTTTTCTTTCTACTGAAATTTCCGCAACCAAATCTGATCCTCCCATCAGCTTGGAGTCCAAATATACTCTAAGTTTGCCTAGTATCTGATTTTTTTCCACAGGTGCTTTTACATGTTCTGGTAAATCTACAACAACCTTTACCTTGTTTTCCTCACCTTTTTTTAATGGAAGGTTTATTTCTTCTTTACTTAACACAGTAACTATATCTCTTTTGCCGTTTTTTACCTTAACTGTTCTTATTATTTGATTTTTTTTAACTACATTGTAACGATAATATGTTGAGAAACCATATTCCAGCAATTCGATAGAATCATTCCAGAGTGTATATCTACTTGGACATTTAAGTATTACTGAAACAAGCTGCCAGTCATTGAGAGTAGCAGATGCTACCAAACAATGGCCCGCTCGACTTGTATAACCAGTTTTTACTCCGTCAGCTTCAGGATATTTCCACAACAGCTTGTTAATGTTTCGCAAATATCTCTTACCACCTTGATTATACCTGGAAATAGTTATTTCTTTAGTCTTAACAATTTCTGAAAAAAAGGGAATTTTCAGAGCATAAGCTGCTATTATAGAAAGGTCCAGTGCCGTTGAATAATGATTATGGTCATCCAAACCATGAGGGTTTGCAAAACTTGTATTATACGCACCTATCTCGATTGCTTTAGCGTTCATCATTTTTACAAAATCTGGAACGCTGCCGGCTATGTGCTGCGCCACTGCTGTAGCCGCATCATTACCCGATTTCAGCATCATTCCATAAAGCAGCTCTTTCATTGTTAGTTGTTCCCCGGGTTTAAGCCATATGGAAGAGCCCCCTATATTACAGGCTGTAGGAGTAACTGTAACCATTTCGTTTAAATTTCCTTTTTCAATCGCTAGAATAGCTGTCATGATTTTTGTTGTGCTGGCCATTGGTTTTTTTATGTTTATGTTTTTGCCCCAGAGAATTCTTCCTGTTTCGACATCACGTATGATAGCATATTTTGCACTGATAGTAGGCCCTTGTGCTTTTGCTGCTGAGGTTGAGAAAAACAAACAAAAGATTATAAATAAGATGATGTTCTTTTTTTTAAACACACAACCCCTCCAGTATTAGCATTATAGTTTTACGTAGTTTTATGTTTATTATTTGATTTTGAAAGTATTAAAATTCTCAAAAAAATAATCTAAATAATGGAGGGGTATGAAAATAACTCTATTTTTCGTAAATTATTTTACAGCCGAACTCTTTTGCAATCTTTTCAGCTTCTTTTATATCTTCTGAATCCCATATTGACCAGCTTCCTTTTAAGTTACCATTGACATAAATCTCGACCTTGCTTTTTTTAAAAATCATTACTTTATCATGTCTTTTTTTCATTTGTTCAATCTGCCTTTTTATAGCATTTTCTACATTTAAATCCAGAACCTTAAAAGCAATTAAAATACATGAGAGGGCATCCTCCAGTTCCCGTTTTGCTTTGTCTACATCACCTTTCATTAAAGCTTTTAACGATTCAGCAACTTCCTCATTTAAGTGACTAATAGCTTCTTTAGGGTCTTTCGTTTCGTATTTTCTATTTTTCCATATCAACTCTACTGCTTCATTTATATCCATTACAGATCTCCTTTCTTTGTCGAACAGAATTGATTGCTATTTCTAATTATAAATCTTTAACTTTTTTTATACAAAGATAAAAGTATCGTCAAAATAAAAAATAGTGGGGAAATCCCACTATGATTCAGTGTTGTTTTTCGTTTTTATTTTTTTATTAAGCATTTGATCTATTTTATCGATTATTTGTGGTGCAACATCAATTATTCTATCTACTAAAGAGTTATCAGTAATGGATAATAGGCGTATCTGGCCCTGACCGACAACCATAAAAGCTACCGGGTGGAGCTTCACACCAGCTCCGCTTCCACCTCCAAAAGACATCTTATTATCTTTGTTTGGCTTATCCTGTTTATAAGATGTGTCATATTCTCCTCCTCCAGCAGCAAAACCGAAAGATACCCGAGAAATGGGAATAATTACTATACCATCAGGTGATTCTACAGCATCACCAACAATGGTGTTAACATCTATCATCTCTTTTATGTTTTCCATGACTGTTTTCATCAAGCCTTGAATAGGGTGTTCATCCAAAACGAAATCACCTCCGTAGATTCAATAAAACTTTTAGTACAGCAGTTATAATATGACCAAATTTAATGTATAATATGCAGTTTATGTTTACGATAACTGAACCAGGCTTATTAAAGCAGGGTGTAAAAACCAGATTTGGTTTGTTGTTTTTGATAAATTGCAAATTGTTTAGCATTAGAATTTTAATGTTTTCTAACACAGTCCATATGATTCCTGATAAGATTGCTGTATAAAAGGGGTCATCCAGGCATATCTGGCCTGACATTTCTAATTTCTTGAATTTGATTTTTTTGAGGAAAGTAAACAATATCCTTTTGTTCCTGATTAAGATGTTAATTGTTTTATTGAGTGTTTTTAGTGATGGGGTAAAATACTTAATTTTTTTTTCTAAGATATCAGTTTTTTTGTGCTCTACTACGGCTTTTGATTTTATTAAAATTTTTTGAAGTTTTATTAAAAAATACGGTATGTTTATGTTAAATGTGAAAAACAGGATTTTAAGTTTTATCTTGAGCCTCTCATCTTTGTTTGTTTTTTTAAAAGTTAGATTTATATGTAAGGGTAAATTGTATATTGAAATAAATAAAAAAATTAAGACAAAAACATAGTAGTTTGTTATTGGTTTAAACCTCCCCGGTTATACGTATGAAATTTGAAATTTTTGTATTATTTTTCCCATTATAAAAAAAAAGATACCTAGGTAATTTATTCATAACCTAGGAGTCCACTCGAAAAGTCCCTCAGAAAATTCATACAATTCAACATTACAACACATAAAGTCTGCATTCAATCATAACTAACC
>DFNM01000020.1:30397-30751 GCA_002376045.1 Firmicutes bacterium UBA3567 | reverse complement strand
TAAGGAGTGCAAAAAATGCAAGATAAGGATACCACAAAATCCACATTTTTTCAACTGTTTCAACCCATTTTAAACAAAAAATTTTTACAAAAGCTACAAACTTTGAACATTGACAAATACATAAAGAAGCGGAAAATAGATCATGAAGCAATATTTAAATATACTTTAAGGCAGGTGTTGACAAGTTAGGCTGATCATTTAAACGATCTTATAATGATCCTGTAATTTTGTAATATAATATGGTTGTTAAAATGTGGTAAAGGACTACCCTTAAGTGGTTATTCCTTTAACTATTAGGAGAAAAAACCGTTTCCATATTTTTATATAATTGATTATTTATGGTTTATCATCAAA
>DFNM01000020.1:0-30068 GCA_002376045.1 Firmicutes bacterium UBA3567 | reverse complement strand
CATCAAAGATAAAATTTGAGGTGTATTCTGTCAAAAAATTTTTATGCAACGCTAATGATGTAGAATAAATATTGTAAGAAAGTTTCTGAACTGGCGAATACGGTTTTAATTGGAGATACTTAAACAAGGAGAAAACTGATTGCTATAGAATAATAATATTAAGAGATTCCAGTAGAAAGTTGTAAGGAGGATTGTTGTGAAGATAGCTGTTATAGATGGACTGGGTGGAGGCTTGGGAAGTCAGATCATCGAAAACCTATGCTGTGTCATCGGAAAAACGGTTCTCTCTTTTCCATATCCATTGATATCCTGGATACTTGTGAACATTCACTGTTGTTAAAATATCCGGTCAATTCTTAACAGCTAAAAAGCTTTCTTCTGGGTTCTATCAAGGGTCCGTAAGGGGGCGCATGAAAAACAAAAATGTTGAGTTGAATACCGGGAAATAAAATGATATAATACTTTTACAGGATTTTAAAATTTAATATAGAGCTGCCAGGTGCTTAATCCTAGAGGATTAAGCTAAAAGGGAATCGGGTGAGAATCCCGAACGGTCCGGCCACTGTGAATGGGTAGTGACCTTTCAACATGCCACTGCCTGACACTCAATTTAAATGTTCATCGTTGTGCAAGCTGTGTTTAAATTGTAAAGACAAAAAAGCTGAAAAAACAGTGAACAAGCCCAAACCTGGACAATCCAGCAAGTTGGCAGAATGCTGCCGATGTAGTAGAACCAGTTAAAATACTAACTGAAGATTTTTTGCTTGCTTTGATTGATTTCTATAAACATCAGCGGTTTTTAAGACGATCAATTATTCCGTTTGCTGGAATGATTTGTGAAACACTGCAATGGTTATTCCTAATAATCTCATGTTTTGAAGCTTGTGCTGCGGTTCTGGTGGTTTTCAGGTTGTAGCTGAGTTGTGATACAGAATGACTTGCTGGTTTAATAGGGGCCTCAGCTGGTGAATAGCAGCTAAAATGGCCATCTTCCAGGTTCTTCTTTCTAATAATCAAGTTGTAGCTATGTGGTCAATTCACCATTGTTAATTATTTTGTGTGTTTTTTGACTCTAAATTGAGTGCCGGGTGGGAAGGCGAAAGGTAGCGATGACCCATGAGTCAGGAGACCTACCTGTCAGTTTTATACGAAGCCTTCCGTGGAAAGGCGAATACAAAAAAGCATTATTAGCTGCTTGCAAAAACCATGGTGTTCTGCGGAAGCCATGGTTTTTGTTTTATTTATGAGGCTGATTATTGCTGATAAGCTCATGGCATTTCTGCGGAAGCCATGAGTTTTTTATTAAAAAGAAGGAGAAGGGTTAAAGGGAGAGGATACGGGTGATAAAAGAGATTAAGAAACGAAATGGTAAAATAGTTACCTTTGATGAATCTAAGATAACAGATGCCATATTTAAAGCAGCCTGTTCTGTTGGTGGGAGAGACAGGGGGCTGGCTGAGAAGTTGGCAAAACAAGTTGTATCCGTTCTGGAAAAGGAGTTTAACAGTAAGATACCCTCTGTAGAGGATGTACAGGATGTTGTTGAGAAAGTGCTCATCGAAAATGGACATGCCCGTACGGCAAAGGCATACATTCTCTATCGCAAGCAGCATGCCGAGATACGGGAGTTTAACAAACTCCTGCTGGATGCTGAGAAGATGATCCGCGAGTATGTTGGTGGAAGCAGCTGGAAGATAAATGAGAACAGCAATATCAATTATTCCCTTCAGGGTCTTAACAACCACATCATATCTGCTGTAACTTCAAAGTATTGGCTGGGTAAAATCTATCCAGAAGAAATCAAAAAAGCTCACCAAAATGGTGACATACACATTCATGATTTGAGTCTTCTGGCCCCATATTGCTGTGGCTGGAATATTCAGGATATCCTGTTAAAGGGGTTTGCGGGTGTGGCACAAAAGGTGGAAAGTGCACCACCCAGACATTTTCGAAGTGCTTTGGGACAAATCGTTAACTTCTTTTATACAATGCAGGGAGAAGCAGCCGGAGCCCAGGCATTATCAAACTTTGATACATATCTGGCACCTTTTATACGAAAGGATGGCCTGAGTTACAGAGAAGTAGAACAGGCAATACAGGAGTTTGTTTTTAATCTTAATGTTCCTACCAGAGTTGGTTTTCAGACTCCCTTTGTGAATATTACTATGGATGTTGTGGTTCCTGAATGGCTCAGCAATGAGCCTGTTATCCTGGACGGTGAACCCCAACCGGATTTAAAATATGGTGATTTTCAGGCTGAAATGGATATGTTGAACACTGCTTTCTGCAAAGTGATGATGCAGGGGGATGCTAAAGGACGTGTCTTCACTTTTCCGATACCCACCTATAACATAAGTGAAGATTTTGATTGGAACAGTGATGTGGCCAGGATAATAATGGAAATGACTGCGAAATACGGCATTCCATACTTTGCTAATTTTATCAATTCAGACATCTCTCCAGAAGATGTGCGCAGCATGTGCTGCCGCCTCAGGCTCGATAACAGAGAACTAAAGAAAAAGGGTGGGGGTTTGTTTGGTGCGAACCCATTAACAGGTTCCATTGGGGTTGTTACCATTAATCTTCCCAGAATAGGATACCTGAGCTCTGATGAAGGAGAATTTTTCAGCAGGTTGAGAGGCTTAATGGATTTAGCCAAGGAAAGCCTTCTTATCAAAAGAAGTGTTTTGGAGAGATTGATGAAAATGGGGTTGTATCCTTATTCAAAGTTTTATTTAAGGGATGTAGAAAAAAGGTTTGGCGAATTCTGGCACAATCATTTTAATACTATCGGATTGGTTGGTATGAACGAAGCCCTTCTTAATTTTATGGGTAGAGATATTACATCTCAACCGGGACAGGAATTTGCTGTAAGGGTCCTGGATTTTATGCGAGAGGTGCTTAAGGAATATCAGGAAGAGACGGGGCAGTTGTTTAATCTGGAAGCCACTCCTGCAGAAGGAACGAGTTACAGATTGGCCAAGCTGGATAAAAAACTCTTTCCCGATATAATTACAGCGGGAGAAGAAGAAGTTTATTATACCAACTCAACCCATCTGCCGGTAGGTTATACAGAAGACCTTTTTGAAGCCCTGGATTTGCAGGAAGAATTGCAGATTCGCTACACAGGTGGAACGGTTTTTCATGCTTTTCTTGGGGAGAGAATAGATGATGTAGAGTTGTGTATTAAACTATTGAAACTGATCATGCACAAATACAAAATTCCATATTTAACAATATCTCCCACTTTCAGCATTTGTCAAAACCACGGCTATTTAAGGGGAGAACAGTATCACTGTCCTGAGTGTGGAGAGGAAACGGAAGTGTGGAGTCGTGTGGTTGGATTTTACAGGCCCGTTCAAAACTGGAATAAGGGGAAAAGAAGTGAATTCAAGCAGAGGAAAGTATTCAATGTGAAGAAGATTAAAGGAGCGTAACAATATGATAAAAGGCTGGCACAAGCTGAGCTTGATAGACTATCCGGGGTGTATATGCACAACAATTTTTCTGGGAGGATGCAATTTCAGGTGTTTTTACTGTCACAATCGGGATATAGCTTTTAACCCGGAAAGATTTTCTGATGTAAATGTAGCAAAGGTGTTTAATTATTTAGAAAAAAGGAATGATTGTGTTGAAGGGGTGTGTATCAGTGGTGGAGAGCCAACCATACATGCTGAACTGATTGATTTGATGGAGCGGCTAAAGTCTATGGGATTTAAAATCAAACTGGATACGAATGGATCGCGTCCGAAAGTTTTAAAAGAGGTTATTAACAAAAAGATTGTTGACTACGTTGCAATGGATATAAAGGCACCAAGGGATAAATATGAACAGGTGTCAGGGATTGGCAAACCGGATTTAAATCTGGATGCCCTTCAAGAAAGCATTGATGTTATTAAAAACAGCGGGGTGGAATACGAATTCAGAACAACCGTTGTTCCAAAAGTTTTAAAAATGAAAGATATTATAAACATAGCCAGCTGGATTAAAGGTTCAAAAAAATATGTTTTGCAGGCCTGCAGGGGGGATTACGGTTTTGTTTCTATGAAAGATTTAAGAAGGTATGCTGATGTGGTTGCTCCTTATTTTAACACAGTTGAAGTGAGGGGATAGAAACTACAGCCTTGTTGATTTAAACCCCAGTCTTCCCGTGGGTGAAGGAGGTGGGATTTTGAATTAAGGGGTAAATTTAATCCGCGTAGTGACGGTTTTTAAGTTTTATATGTGTTAAAATAAAGGAAAGGAGATGACAGGTGTGACAAGGAAAAAATTATTCGCTTTATTGATAGTATTTTGCTTACTGCTTAACTTATTGCCCGTATTTGATGAAATCTCTTATGCTGAAAGTGAACAAAAAGTTGTAAAGGTAAGGGTTGAGGGAAAGACCGAAACCCTGTTTGACAGGGAGATAACCGTTACGGATGAAGTGTATGGATTTGATTTGCTGAAAAATGCCGTTGGAGAAAACAACATTGATTACACATACTATGAAGCTTGGAATTCTTACTTTATAAATGGTGTATTGGGAGAAGAAGGAGAGCGGGCACAAGATTATGATACAGGATGGTGTTATTATGTCAAAACTGAAAACAGCATACAGCAGCCAATGGTTGGAATTGATAAATTAAGGGTAGAAGGTATAGAGGAACTGGTTTTTTACATAGGAGCGTACAATACAGCACCACCCTATGAATTCCTAACAAATGTACCGACTATACATGTAACTCAAAACGGCAGCCAGTATGAGTTAACTGTTACAAAATCCGTCTACAATGAGGAAACAGGAAATTATGATGTTGTGCCCATCAAAGATGTAGATGTGAATGTGAGTTACATAGGAAGCTTAAAGACTGATGATAATGGAAAGGTTTCTTTTGAAATAGGAAAAGGAATATACAAAGTAACCATTTCAAAGGGAAAAGCCTATCCTGAAATCGTCAGACAGCATTTCTTCATATATGGTGAAGACAGCGAGAAAATCATAAAGGCTGTAGAGGATTTAAAAAGGTACTACAAAAAAGATGGTGAATACAGCTTCAGGGAAGCTATTGCATTAAACCACACAGGTAAAAACATCAATGAATTTGGAGACATAAACAACAGGTTTGAAACGAGCGCGACACAATCAGCCTCCGCGTATGCAGGCAACATAATAGGCCTTATCGCTGCAGGCAAAGACCCCCAGGAGTATGTCAACCTCCTTGTGGCTTCCCAAACTAATGAGGGCAAATTCATAGTCGGACAATGGGATGACTGGCCCACTACCATCGCTTACTCCATAATTGCTCTGGATATGGCAGGTGCCGAATACGATG
This sequence comes from Firmicutes bacterium UBA3567, assembly GCA_002376045.1. Classification (GTDB taxonomy): domain Bacteria; phylum Bacillota; class Thermosediminibacteria; order Koleobacterales; family UBA3567; genus UBA3567. The sequence goes on along the minus strand of DFNM01000020.1, from coordinate 24,753 downwards.
TTCAAAAAGCAGTAGAAGCCCTGATGAGTAAAGCTACAGAAGAAGGCCATTTTGGAGATGTGGATACCACAGCCATGTGCATTATGGCTCTGGCAAATCACAAAGATATACAGGGAGTAACGGATTTAATAAATTCATCTTTAGCATACTTGAAATCGCAACAACTGGATACCGGCGGATTTCAGGCCTGGGGTGCGGAAAACCCATATTCCATATCGGCTGTTATTCAGGCCTTGATTGCCAATGATATAAACCCATTATCGCAGGAGTGGATTAAAAACGGTAACACCATGCTGGATGCGTTGTTGAGCTTTAAAGTAAATGACCATTTTGAGTATACATCCCAATGGGGAACAGACATCAGCATGGCTACAGAGCAGGCCTTTGCTGCACTGGCAGATCTGTATAGGGGAAAATCAATGTACCATGATGTCAGGTTAGTAGAAATAGCAAATTATGAAACACTTGCTGTAGAAAGAATAGGAAGTGGAATATTCCAAAAAGGCGAGGAAGCCCATTTGAGTGTTAAAGTCAAGAATAACACACAAGAAGGTCAGCAAATCACCCTCATAGTAGCTCTTTTTGATACAAATGAAAACAAGATGATAAATTATACATATGTGACCAAAACATTGGGAACCGATGAGGAAATTATAACCGGAGGGTTTTTGATACCGGAATCTGGCGAATACGAAGTAAGAGCATTTTTGTGGGATAATTTAGAAGATATGAATGTCCTGGCTGATCCACTAGTAGTAGATGTCGAATAGAGGGGGTGAAATTGTGAAGAAAATACTCATAACTTTATTGTTGTTAGTAGTTTTTGCAACTCCCGTATTTGCAGCAATTGATTTAGGTATAGAAGTTGACACAACGGGGAATGTTACAATAAATGGCAGCTCTGACTATAGAAAAACACCTGTATCAATAAAAGTGTTTGATGCAAAAAGGCATTACTATATAGATCAAACAACTACTGATGATAATGGAGATTTCGAATTCAGCTTTGGGCTGGATGTAAACAACGAATACAGCGGAAAAATAAACATAAGCGGTGAGTACAAAGAATTTAGCATATCAACGACAGCGGATGAGCCTGCTGCTGAGCCTCAAGAAACAGTTTCCCTTTACATCAGGGGTTATAAGGGGGTTGTGCTGCCAAGAACAGCAGTTGAAATACAGGAAGGTGATACGGTTTTGGATGTGCTTATAAAAGTATTGGATGAAAACGGTATAGCGTATGAAATAAGGGATGGATATGTGGCAAGCATAGCTGACCAGCGCGAATTTGATAGAGGTTCGGGAAGCGGATGGATGTATCGCATCAACGGCGTTTTCCCTGATGTTGGAGCAGGTATGGTTAAAGTGAAAGATGGAGATCGCATTGAATTCCTGTATACAGAGGATCTGGGAGAAGATTTGGGCAGAAGGTATGACCCCGATTTGGATTTGGGTGATATCGCTGATATTGGTGATCAGGCAAGGAAAGTGGTAGAAGATGAAGATGCCAGTGAAGAGGAAGTTGCAGAAGCAGTAGATCATGTAACCGACAGTATTAGCGATGCCGCTAAAAATATTAAGACTGAGGATGATGCAGATGATTTGGTGGATATAGTTGGCAGAACTGTAGAAGTGATCGAAAAGGCGGCTAACAGGGTTAAACTAGAGGATGCGAGCCAGAAAGTGGCGATCGGCGGTGCGAAGTTGGTAGAAGCTTTGGCTGAAGTCGCTGATAGGATAACAGATGAAAAAGCAGGGCAAAACATCAGAGACATTGCCAGTAGAGTTATGGATTCAGTCTTAAAAGTTATGGGTAGAATAACTGATGAAACCGAACTGGGTGATGTAACGGACGTTTTAATTAAATCAGCAGGCCGGATTTGCAAAAAGCTGAGTCGGAAAGATGTGGCTGCAGTTCATTCAAAAGTTGCAAAAATCGCCCAAAAATTCATAGAAGCAGTGGGAACAGATAGAATCTCCAAAAATGAAGTGGAAGCTGAAGCAGGCAGAATTAAAGCCAGGCTAAATCCACAACGATTGGCTGAAAAAGCCGCCAGAGTAGAAGAAAAAATCAAAGAAATAAACTCCAAATTAGAGGATAATGAGATACAATCAAATAAAACCCTGGAAAAGAAGTTGTCAGTAGAGATGCCACCAGTTAAGGAGCTCAATGAAGTTGAAATAAATTTACCCGGGGAAGTGATGGATATAGCAAAAATGAATAAAATCAGCAAAATAGAAATCAAAACAGATATAGCGGATTTCAGTATTTCAGCCAATACTTTTGGTGAGTCAGTGAAAGGCAAGGATGTTTCTTTAAACGCAAGAAAAGTGGCAAAAGAACAATTATCGGGTTCAGCTCAAAAAGAACTACCGGATAATACAACAATAGTTGATCTTAATGTTACAATTGAAGGCAAAAATGTTGATAAATTCAATGAACCGATGGAAGTCTCACTTGTGTATAACTTAAAAGAAGATGATGATCCAGAATCTATAACCGTGTTCCTTTTAAAAGATGATGGAACGGTTGAACCTGTTGGTGGCAAGTATGATATTAATACAGGCAAAGTAAGATTCTGGACAAACCACTTCAGCATGTATTTTGCCAGACCGGCAATTAAAGAGTTTGTGGACCTTTCAAACTTCCGATGGGCAGAAAAACCCATCCAATTGCTTGCAGGAAAAGGAATCATCAATGGAAGGACACAAACCCAATTCGATCCTGATGCAGACATAACAAGGGCAGAATTTACTGCACTTCTTGCCCGCATGTTGAAACTCGATGGAAAGCAAATAAAACTGACCTTTACTGATGTAATGGAAAATGCATGGTATGCCGAAGAAATTGCAGCTGCTTATTCTCACGGAGTAGTTAAAGGTAAAGATGAAAAACGATTTGAGCCGAAGGGTAAGATAACAAGGCAGGAAATGGCTGTAATGATAGCAAGGGTTTTGGAGAAACACGGTTACAAACCAGCAAATGATGAAGAATTAGAAATATTTAATGATAAAGACAGAATCGCCGTCTGGGCAAAAAAAGGAGTAGCAATAGCAGCACGAGAAAAAATAATCAGAGGAATGGAAAACGGCAGTTTTGTTCCCGCAGCCAATGCTACAAGGGCACAGGCGGCAGTTATGCTGTACAGGCTGTATCAGCTGTTGTTGTAACAATGTAAAATAAGTAAAAGCCCCTTATGTGAAAACGGGTTTCACAAAGGGGCTTTGTTTGCCCTTATAGTTGTTGCGGTGGTATTGAAAGGAAATAAGAGGCTTCCAATATGTCCTCTGGAGGTGTGCGTATGAGAAGGTTGTTTAAGAAAAAAGCATACAAAATCATTGCTTTGAGCTTGATTATGATATTTATGTCGCTACTTTTTTTAGGCACTGCTTTTGCCGACGGATTTGCTGTTAAAGCACATTCCATTCATGCAGCACTGAATTACTTAAAAACGGTTCAAAACACTGATGGTGGATTTCCAGCAGTCCCGGGGGGTAAAAGCAGTGATTTAATAACAGCCTGGGTTGTTATGGCTCTAAGGTCAGCAGGTGAGAACCCCACGGGACCCAGGTGGACCAGGGCAGGTAAAAACCCGGTGGATTTTATGATTAACCAAGCAAAACAGCTTAACTCGACTACCGACTATGCTAGATGTGTTTTAGCAGCAGTAGCTGCCGGTCAAAACCCTGGGAGGTTTTCTAAAATCGATTTAATTGATAGATTAACTGATATTCAAAAACCTTCGGGGCAATTTGCGTCAAAAGGAGAAGAGGGGCTTATAAATACCCACGTATGGACAATTCTTGCATTGAAAGCGGTTCTGGGGCATGTGCCCAATGCCCAAAAAGCTGTTCAATGGCTCAAGGCTCAGCAGAATGATGATGGGGGATTCGGGTATGCAGTAGGGTTCCCCAGTGATCCGGACAGCACAGCTGCAGCTCTGCAGGCTTTAATAACACTGGGGGAAAGGGGACGAACCGTTGAAAAAGCTTTAAATTACATATTTAGCTTGCAGGAGGAAGATGGTGGCATAGCGTGGATGGGTAATTCAACCAATCTGGCCACAGCTGCATGGGCTCTTCAGGCCCTTGCTGCAGTAGATGAAAGCTCCAATAGTACCAAATGGAAAAGGAATGGAAAAAACCTTGTTGATTATGTTTTAAGCCTTCAGAAGGAAGATGGTTCCTTTCAGTATAAAAAGGGATCTGATTCCCAAAGGATATGGATGACTGCCTATGGAATTCTGGGCCTTTCTGGAATGCCCTTTCCGCAGGCGGTAGGGTTTAGAGATGTTTCACCAGATTCCAAATACGAAAAACCGGTGAACTTGCTGGTTCGTAAAGGGATTCTGAAGGGGTATCCCAATCATACTTTTCGACCGGACAATCCGGTTACACGGGCGGAATTTGCTAAAATAATCGTTAAAGCCCTTGGGTTAAAAGCAGATATGGATGACCGTATAAACAAATTTTATGATTTACCCGCTGACCACTGGGCGAATCCCTATGTAAAAGGGGCAGTAAGAAATGGGCTATTGAAAGGAACGGGTGAAACGAGCTTTTCTCCTGATCAGTCAATAACCGGGGCACAGTTAGCTGCTGTGCTTGTAAGGGCATCAAACATAGAGCCTTATGAGGCTATAGAAGGGGAAAAATGGTATGAGGGGTATGTAAGAAGGGCTTTGGAGAACAATCTGCTTTTTGAAGGGTTTGCTCCGGGTAGAAAGGTTACTCGAGGCCAGCTTGCTGTAAGCATAAAAAAGCTGCTGGAAATGATGAACAAGATTTAAGAATGAAAGAAATAAGGAGGATAGCATGAAAAGGAACAAAACAATCTGCCTGATTTTAATACTGTTGATGACTGTATTGGTTGTCAGTTGTGGCATTAAAAATGATGGCGCTTCTAAACCTTCTAAAATACAGCCTAAAACGGATGGTGACACCAGTATAACACTATGGGTGACCAGAGATTTTGGCAGGAGCACCTTACTTAAAAAAGAGGTGGAGTACAAAGAGAATGCTTCGGTTTTTGATGTTTTAAATGAAAACACAAAGATCACCACTGCATATGGTGGAGGATTTATAGAAAGCATCAACGGGTTAAAGTCTAAAAGCAACACTCTTACAGGTGAAAGATATGACTGGTTCTACTATGTGAACGGAATATTTGCTGATGTGGGTGCCCTTGATTATGCCCTGCATGGTGGTGAGGTTATCTGGTGGGATTACCGACCATGGAGGGCGGGTGTTTCCACTCCGGCAGTAATAGGCTGTTATCCCGAACCTTTTTTACATGGTTACAATGGCAAGGCAAAACCAACAATCATTCTGAGCAGTGAGGCCGACACAATTCTGGCAGGTAATCTCAAAAAAGCATTAGAAGTTCAGGGTGTTGCTTCTGTCAGTATCAAACCATTAGATGAAAACCTGCTTAAAAACAGGCAGGGGCCTACCATTGTCATTGGTGAGTGGGGCGAGCTTGAGAAAATACCCTGGTTAGAAAATTTAAATAAAGCATACACCAAAAATGGCACTTTCATTCATTTTACTGATGTAGGCATTGAATTAACAGATTATAATGGTACAGTTGTGAAAGAGATCGATCAAAATGCGGGTGCAATCCTGGCTACGGGGGAAGGGAGTGGAGATGATACCCCGTTGTGGATGATCACAGGAACTGATCAAGAAAGCCTGCAACAGGCCCTGGATTTGTTGATCAAAACCCCGGATAAAATCTCCGGTGTGTATAGTGCAGCAATCATATCCGGAGAAATCATTAGATTACCACTGCAGTAGATGGTGGGTGGTCAACATGCTCATCTACAAAAAAAAGGATAGCTTAATTTACGAGCTTCATCCGGTAACAACCGTTTCGTTTATTGCAGCAATTACCCTGTTGGCCCTGATTTTTTCCCATCCTGTCTACCTTTTGGGGTTGCTTTTAGCTGTAGGGATGGCGGTTGCTGCTGCCGAGATTACCCGGGAATGGTTCTATTACCTCCGGTTCAGCCTGGGTATGATGGCTGTAATCATTATCGTAAACACAATATTCGTGCAGGCTGGAACTACTGTAGTATTTTCCGGCCCTAGGATTCCTGGATTGGGCAGGGTGAAGGTTACCATGGAAGCCCTTTTATTCAGTATAGCTATGGGGATAAGACTGGTGGTTGCGATGAGTGCATTCTGCCTTTATACTTATGCAGTTAACCCTGACAAAGTTTTAAAGCTTTTCGGTAGGTTTGGTAACAGGTCCATACTGACAGCTATTATGGCTGCCCGTTTATTCCCCCTTATGATAAAGGATTTCAAAAGAATTGTGGAAGTTTATCGCTGCCGTGGAGTGAAGTTAAACACAGGCAGCTGGCTGCAGCGTTCGAAAAACATACTCCCCGTAATGAATGTGCTTTTGTTATCCTGCCTTGAACGCTCGTTTCAGCTGGCTGAATCTTTGTGGATTAAAGGATATGGAAGTGGGAAGAGGACTTTTTACAACCGGGATTTATGGCGGCCCAGAGATTTTATAGTTGTTTTCAGTGTATTAATCAGTTTAATAATAGGAATCTGGGCAGCCATTAAGGGTTGGGCAAGTTACACGTATTATCCCCGGGTGGAAAGCTTTAATTTAGGAGAAATCAAGCTGGCAGTTTTTTTAACATTTATTCTTATTGTTCCTGCGGTCTTGAATTGGGGGTGGAAAAGATGGCCTTTATTAAAATCAAAGATTTAAGCTACTATTACCCGGAAACGAAAACACCTGCCCTTGATAAAATCAACCTGGAAATTTTTGAGGGACAATTTGTTTTAGTAGTTGGAGGTTCGGGGAGTGGAAAATCTTCCCTGGTTCGTGTTCTTTCGGGTCTGATTCCCGAATTTTATGGTGGAACTTATAAGGGTAAAGTTTATATTGATGATAGAGAAATCAAGAACATGAATTGGTTTGAAATTGTGCAGAAAGTCGGGATGGTTGGGCAGCACCCTGAAAGCCAGCTCGTGATGAATGATGTTGAACAGGAAGTGGCTTTTGGTATGGAGAACATCGGCCTGTCCAATAGCCTGATGAAGCGGCGTGTAATGGAAATCGCAAGAGGTCTGGGTATTTCAAACCTTTTACACAGCTACATACCTGAATTGTCAAGTGGGCAAAAACAAAAAGTGGCCCTGGCTTCAGTTCTAGCCATGCAGCCCGAAATCTTGCTGCTGGATGAACCCACTTCCCAGTTAGACCCTGTTGCAAGTGAGGAGATACTTTCTATAGTTAAACACTTAAATGAGGAAAACGGCATAACGATTATAATGGTCGAACAGCGATTGGAAAGGTGTTTTCACCTGGCTGACAGGGTAATAGTTATGGATAAAGGTAAAATTGTGTATGACCATGATGATCCTGCTGAAATAGCTCGCTGGGGTGTGAAAAACAATTTCCCCTTTATTCCTCCATTGCCCAAGTTGTTTGCAGGGGTGGGATATCCTGAAGTCCCATTAACAGTAAAACAGGGAAGACAGTTATTGAAATCCATTTCATCTTCTGGTTTTTACTCTGATACTCGGGCTTTAAGTCTGCAGAGACAAAGAGCTTATAAAAAAGAACACAATGCTTTAATATATGGTGATGAGAATTTAGTTGATATTGAAAACCTCTGGTTTGTTTATGATAATGGTAATGAGGCCTTAAAAAACATAAATATAAAAGTCAAATCAGGCGATTTTGCTGTAATATTGGGAGAAAATGCAGCAGGCAAAACAACTTTATTAAAAATAATTGCTGGTTTATTAAAACCGGGACGAGGGAAAGTAAAAGTGTTTAACAAAGATATCCGCAACACATCAGTGGAAGAACTGGCCGGTAGTGTCGGATACTTGTCCCAGAACCCCAATGACTACTTATCTTTACCCTCTGTGAGAAAGGAACTTAGTTTTACCCTTAAAAATCTGGGTTTATCTGATAATGGAAGGGTTGAGGAAACCCTTAAAAAATTACAATTGACCCGGTATGCTGATGTTGACCCCCGGGATTTGAGCACTGGAGAGCGGCAGCGGGTAGCCCTAGCATCGGTATTGGTAGCCAAACCAAAACTGCTTCTTCTTGATGAACCAACCAGGGGATTGGATTACCACTTGAAAAGGGAATTGGGTAATATTCTCCTACAACTCCAGGCAGAAGGAACTGCTGTTTTGCTTGTTACCCATGATGTAGAATTTGCTGCAGAATTTGCCCGGGATGTAATTTTGATGGCTGAAGGGACTATCATTGATACAGGAAGCAAATATGATGTGCTTACGCGTTCTACTTTTTATTCGCCTCAGGTTAATAAACTGTTTTACAACATAAAAGATGATGTAGTAATCCTGGATGAAGCAGAAGCGGTGCTAAACCAATTGGTAAAGCAAAAAGCAAGAAAATGGGTGATGAAAGTATGAGCTGGGCTGTCCTTTCAATGATTATTCTGGGTTTTGCTTTGTTGAGTTTTTTTTGGCGATTCGAGAAGAGAGATGTCTCCCCCAAAGAAATTGCTTTAATATCCACAATGGCTTCCATGGCAGCCATATCCAGAGTGCTTTTTGCAGCCATTATGAACGTGCAGCCCACCACTTTTGTAGTTATGATTACAGGATATGTTTTTGGGCCTCATACAGGATTTGTAGTGGGGGCTATCGCTGCTTTGGTATCCAACTTTTTTTTGGGTCAAGGACCATGGACACCATGGCAAATGTTCAGCTGGGGAATGTGTGGAGTATCTGCCGGGTTGTTAGCCGGTATTCAAAAGGGTTTCAAACCGGGACGCTTTACGGTTTTAGCAGGGTTGTGGGGCTATGTGTTTGGATGGATCATGAACATCTGGCACTGGACCGCTTTTGTGTATCCGTTGAACTGGAAAACTTTTGTAGCCACATATGCTGCCAGTTTTCCCTTTGACACCTTACATGCAGCAGGAAATGTAGTTTTCGCACTAATTTTTGGCCAATCCTTTTACTACACTCTCAGCCGTTTTAGAAAAAAGATTTCAGTGAAATACATAGATGACCTGAGTTGATTTGAACCTTACAAATATGATACAATTAAAATGGTCATATGCTAATAGTTTTGGTTCCTTTTTACCATGAACTGTTTTCAGGATAAGGCAGTAAAGGGTGCATACTCTCACGAGCTCTTGACAGAACTCATCCAAAAGCTTTTTGGTTGCTGACCTTTGGCTGGATATACAGAAGTTCCTCTGCCCGGTTAATTTGTGCCTATGCCGGGCAAGACTATCTAACCAACTCACGTATCTCTCTAGCGTGACTTTATTAAAAGTTTGGCAAAAACCCCCCTCATCCCTTGCATATAAAGGGTTTCAGGGACAATGATGTGTATATACAAAAAGTTATTTTACAATCAAAATTTCGTATTGAGGTTTACCGTTAACCCTTTTAGACTAAACAATCTACCAATACGTATATTTGCCGGCTGTTTATTTTTTGAAAGTTGAGATATTTAGTTTGTACAGCATTTGCCAAGACTTGTCAATACCGCAATTTAATGTTATGTGTTTATCTACCCTGAAAACAACTCATCTAACGTGTGAAACAAAAGGGACGGTTCCTGTTGTATCTATACACAAAATCGCTTATAATTATTTCAAAACAAGGATTTGTTAGATTTGCTTAGCAAAGTCACGCTAGATAAAGTTTGTTAAATAATATTGATTCAACCTTTAGCCAACTGTTTTGGAGAAGGTTCTTATATATTTATGACGAAATAATTTATAGTTTCGAATAGTCGGAATTGAGGTGAAATGTTGTGCCCAGACCACCCAAGGATAGACGAGTGGAATTTCTGCCAGATGTTACTTATTTTAAACCCAAAGGAATGCCGTTAAGGATGTTGGAAGAAGTCAGTCTAACCATAGAAGAGCTGGAGGCTATCAGGTTAAAGGATCTGGAAGGGCTGGATCAGGAGAGCTGTGCCAAAAAGATGGAAGTATCTAGACCAACCTTTCAGAGGGTTTTGATGAATGCGAGAGCTAAAATTGCTGATGCCCTTGTGGGGGGTAAGGCAATAAAAGTCGAAGGTGGAAATTATCGTATAGCAAGAATAAAGTGCCGTTGCGGCAGTTGTGATCACGAATTTGAATTTTCTCCTGTTTCAGGAAGGCGTGGTATGGATGTATACTGTCCGGAATGTGATAGCCTGGATATTATTAAAGTGAATAATAAAACAAAAGGAAGGCATGGTCACAGGAGGGGACAGGAATTTTAGATTTTTGTTTAAAAAAATTTATAAAACTATTTGACCTGTGCTAAAAAATGTGTATAATATTATATTGTGATTGGAGTTGAGAAGAAACATGCTATAGCAAGCATGCCGCTTGCTTTTTATTTTTGCAATAAAGTTAACATAAATATAACATTCCCTTAATTGTAAAATATTAAATGTGTTCTATAATATTAAGATGATAAACTAAAAGAAAAAATATAATCAACAAGTAAACAGGGAGGTAAAACTATGCCAAGGCAATTTTCCTTGGAAAGGACAAGAAACATCGGTATAATGGCCCACATAGACGCTGGTAAAACTACCACAACAGAAAGAATCCTTTTCTATACGGGAAAGGTTCATAAAATAGGCGAGGTCCATGATGGTGAAGCTGTAATGGACTGGATGGAACAGGAACAGGAGAGAGGAATTACCATTACTTCTGCTGCAACCACCTGTGAATGGAAAAACACCAAGATTAACATAATAGACACGCCGGGCCACGTGGACTTTACCGTAGAGGTGGAGCGTTCTCTCCGTGTGTTAGATGGTGCAGTTGCCATTTTTTGTGCAAAAGGTGGTGTCGAACCTCAATCAGAAACAGTCTGGAGACAGGCTGATAAATACAAGGTTCCAAGAATAGCCTATGTGAACAAGATGGATACAATAGGGGCAGACTTCTTTAATGTAATAAAGATGATTAGAGAGAGGTTAAAGGCTAACCCTGTACCCGTTCAGCTACCCATCGGAGCAGAAGATGGTTTTGAGGGCATCATAGACCTGGTTAAATACAAAGCAGTATACTACCTGGATGATCTGGGTACAAGAAGTAAAGAGAAGGAAATTCCCGAAGATATGAAAGACCTTGCCCAGAAATACAGGGAAAAACTTCTGGAAGCCATCGCAGACTACGATGACGAGTTTATGATGAAATATCTTGAGGGTGAAGAAATATCTGCTGAAGAGATAAAAGCTGTTTTAAGAAAAGCTACCATTTCTGTTGATATTATACCAGTGCTGTGTGGATCTTCTTACAAGAACAAGGGTGTACAACTGCTTTTGGATGCAATAGTGGATTACTTGCCATCTCCGGTTGACATTCCCGCGATTATGGGTATTAATCCCGAAACAGATGAAGAAACAAAACGGAGGGCAGCTGATGATGAACCCTTTGCTGCCCTTGCCTTTAAAATTATGAGTGATCCATACGTTGGAAAGCTTGCTTTTTTCAGAGTCTACTCAGGAAGCTTAAAATCCGGTTCCTATGTTTTGAACTCAACTCAGAACAAAAAAGAGCGTATCAGCAGGATTTTACAGATGCATGCAAACCACAGGGAAGAAAGGGAAGAAATATATGCCGGAGATATTGGAGCTGCTGTGGGTTTGAAGTATACAACAACAGGAGATACATTGTGTGATGCTTCTCACCCTGTAATATTGGAATCCATGACATTCCCAGAACCTGTAATATCTGTAGCAATTGAACCCAAGACAAAGGCTGATCAGGAAAAAATGAGTATTGCTCTGCAGAAGCTTGCAGAAGAAGATCCTACTTTTAAAACGTATATTGATAGTGAAACCGGTCAAACGATAATTTCTGGTATGGGTGAACTCCATTTGGAGATTATTGCCGATAGGCTTATGAGAGAATTTAAAGTCGAGGCAAACATTGGTAAACCTCAAGTAGCGTACAAAGAAACGATTACGAAACCAGTAGAATGTGAAGGCAAGTTTATTAAACAGACCGGTGGTCGAGGTCAGTACGGTCATGTCAAACTGAAGCTGGAACCTAATGAACCAGGAAAAGGTTTCGAATTCATCAACAAAATTGTTGGTGGAGCAATACCCAAAGAATATATCCCTGCGGTAGAAGCAGGTGTCAAATCGGCTATGGAGAATGGAGTTGTAGAGGGTTATCCAGTAGTGGACGTAAAAGTTACTTTGTTTGACGGATCTTACCATGAAGTTGATTCATCTGAGATGGCATTTAAAGCTGCAGCATCAATCGGATTTAAAGAGGGAATGAAAAAAGCTGCTCCTATTATTCTGGAGCCCATTATGAAAGTTGAGGTAGTAGTGCCTGAAGAATACATGGGAGATGTTATAGGAGATATCAATTCAAGAAGAGGTCAAATCGAGGGTATGGAACAGCGAGCCGGAGCTCAGGTTATTAACGCCTATGTGCCTCTCTCTGAAATGTTTGGTTATGCTACCGATTTGCGTTCCAAAACTCAGGGAAGAGGAACCTATACGATGCAGTTCTCCCACTATGAAAAATTGCCGAAAACGATGTATGAAGAAATTGCATCTTAATGTAAAAAACCTGCCAATCTTATTTGGCAGGTTTTTTAATGTACATAAAACTTTGCAGTTTATAATATTTCGAAAAGGTGGTGAAAATATATAATAATAGATGATAAGGGAGGTGATTGGTCTGGCTCAAAGAATAAAATGTAAGGTAGAAGAATGTGCGTACAATGACAGTTATTTATGCAGAGCAGAGGAAATTGAAGTGAGATCAAGCGGTGAAAACAGAGTTGTAAATTCCACTGATGGAACTGCCTGTGAAACATTTAAACCCAAAGATGCAACCCTTATTAATCCTGAGAAATAAAACACAAAGTATCATGGTAGGGATATAATTATATATCCCTACCTTATTTTATGTGATGTAGTTTAAAGATGATGCCTTAAAAGAAGTTTTTTTCTGATATATGCATGATTATTATAGATAAATATTGACCAAATAAACTTTTGTTGACATATGAAGTCTGACAGGTACGAGTCTTTGCTGTCCTGGGGGGTTGCAGTAGTTGAATTTTTATTGATTTCCATTTAAACTTTTATAGAGGAAACAATCCGAAAAACTGTGGGAGGGGAATAATGAGGAGTATTCAGGAAGAACTGCTGAAGATATGCCACGCTCTGTTAAACCATTTTGGCCCCAGGAACTGGTGGCCTGCCGAAACGAAATTTGAAGTCATAGTGGGAGCCATTCTTACTCAGTTTGTAGCCTGGCGAAACGTTGAGCAGGCGATTTCTGCCTTGAAGCAAAATAACCTGCTATCTCCCAAAGCTATTTATGAGGCGGAAGACAGCATTATTGAGGAAATGATTCGACCTACAAGATTTTATAAGCAAAAAAGAGAGAGGCTAAAAGAGTTTTGCGGGGTACTGGTTAAAAAATATGATGGGGATCTGAACAGATTTTTGAACCAGGATGTAAAATCATTGAGAAAAGAGCTGTTGAGCATTAAAGGTATAGGCCCTGAAACGGCCGATTCCATTATGCTGTATGCTGGTGAAAAACCTGTTTTTGTTGTTGATGCTTATACCAGGAGAATTTTTCACAGGCTGGGCTACTTTAAACCGAATATAGATTACAATTCGATGCAGGAATTTTTTGTTAAACATTTACCCAGAGATGTTGAGCTGTATAATGAATACCATGCCCTTATCGATGCCCTGGGAAATAAAGTATGTAAAAAGGTCCCTGTGTGTAAAGAGTGTCCATTAACGAATTCCTGCAAATTTTACGAAAACAATTGACAGGTTATAAATGTTCCCGCCGGTGTTTTTTTAGCATAAAGCCCGAAAGACATCTTCAAACCCGAGGCTTTGGAATCCATTGAGTTAACACTGATGGTTAGCAAAAGGGTATTCTTATGAACGGGCAAAAAAAAAATAAAATTTAAGAAGGATTTTTTGTCGTAATATAGAATATTAATGGCATGATGTTTAATTCTAGCGAAACAGCAAAAAGCCAAGAAAATGAATAGTGCAAAAGCATGTATACAACATACAGTGTACATCAGTATACACGACATATTGGCATGCATGTATACATTACATACAAATGTTTAAGACTCAATTGTGTTTCCAGATCTTAATTTATAATATGACCATCCCGTTAATTCAGCATTATTCATTAAGCTTACAGACGTTAAATGGCGCACTAAAGAGGCTTTAATCAAAAGGAGCATTAGGTTTTTGGTAAATGGAACTCGCCGAAGTTAAGGAGCAAAATCGGAATGAGGGGGGGCAGGATGCCCCCGAAAGGATTCACCGGCAGGAGGCCGCATTAAATCCGGTCTCCGGCACTCAACTTGATGTTTACTTGTTGAATCAAATTTGAGAATTGAGTATCGTTATACAGGAGTATTGTTGTTACCCGTAAGACACGCATTGAGTTGAGTGCCGGATTCCATCCAAAAAGTTATACATTGATTAAGTTCAACCTTAAAATAAAAGTTGCTGATTAAAAGGTATAGCCATTTGAAAATATATATTTTTATCAAAACATAAGGGAGTGAAGAATTTTGACCGTTAAAATCACAATTAACAAAGCTTGGTGTAAGAAATGCGGAATATGTGTAGCTTTTTGCCCCAAACACGTATTTGACGGAAACCCCGGGTTTCATCCAAAAGTTGCCAGACCGGAAGACTGTATAAAATGCAAACTTTGTGAGCTGAGATGCCCGGATTTTGCAATAGAAGTAAGGAGTGATGAAAATGAGTAAAAATAAACCGATTTTAATGCAGGGCAATGAAGCATGTGCAAGGGGGGCTTTAGCGGCAGGCTGCAGGTTTTTTGCGGGTTATCCTATAACACCATCGAGTGAAATTGCTGAAGTTCTTTCTGAAGAACTGCCTAAAATAGGCGGCAGGTTCATCCAGATGGAGGATGAGATCGCGAGTATTGCAGCAGTTATTGGTGCTTCCCTTACGGGATGCAAATCAATGACTGCTACCAGTGGGCCGGGTCTGTCTTTAAAGGCAGAAAACATCGGGTATGCTTCTATAGCGGAAGTTCCATGTGTGATTGTTGATGTCCAGAGGGTTGGTCCCAGCACAGGTGGTCCCACTGCTCCATCTCAAGGAGATGTAATGCAGGCAAGATGGGGTACCCATGGTGATCATCCAATAATTGCCCTTGCTCCTAACTCAGTAAAGGAAACTTTTGAAGTTACTATAAAAGCTTTCAACCTGAGTGAACAGTTTAGAGTGCCGGTTATTTTGCTGTTGGATGAAGTTATAGGCCATATGAGGGAAAGAGTTGTGCTACCCGATATAGACTCAATACAAATTATTGACAGGAAAAAGGCTACTGTACCGCCAGAAGAATACTTACCCTATAAACCGGATAAAGATGGAGTACCAGAGATGGCAAGTTATGGAGATGGCTATAGATTCCATGTTACAGGGTTGACTCATGATGAAACAGGCTTTCCCAATACCGGATCCGAGAATACCGATTACCTGATTCGCAGGCTGCATGAAAAAATAGAGAAGAATCTAGATAAAATTATAATGGTTGATGAGTATTTTATGGATGATGCCGAAATAGCATTGTTTGCTTACGGTTCTCCTTCCAGGTCTTCCTTGAGCGCTGTAAGGAAGGCCAGGGAAGAGGGCATTAAAGTGGGGTTAATCAGACCTGTAACCATATGGCCATTCCCGGCAGAAGTTGTAAGAAAGGCTGCTCGAAAGGTGAAAAAGATAATTGTTCCTGAGATGAATCTGGGGCAATTGATTGGTGAGGTTGAAAAGCATGTAAAATCTGATGCTGAAGTAATCGGTCTAAACCGGGTAGATGGTGAGCTTATCACACCTCAAGAAGTGATGGAAAAAATAAAGGAGGTATTATAGATGCAGGAACTATTGGATAAATATTTCAGAAAAGATAAACTGCCCCACATCTGGTGCCCGGGATGTGGTCATGGTATAGTCCTGGGTGCTGTAGTTCGGGCAATAGATAAGGTTAATCTGGATCCTGACAAAACCACCGTTGTTTCGGGTATTGGATGTTCTTCCCGAGCTCCGGGATACATGAAGTTTGATACTCTGCATACCACTCACGGTCGAGCACTGGCTTTTGCTACAGGAGTGAAGCACGCAAAACCTGAACTGAATGTTCTGGTACTGACAGGTGATGGAGATGCAGCGGCAATTGGCGGTAACCATCTTATTCACGCTGCCAGGAGAAACATAGATATAACGGCTGTTTTGTTCAATAACAACATATATGGAATGACAGGGGGTCAGTATTCACCATTAACACCTACGGGAAAAGTGGCTACAACCGCACCGTATGGTAATATTGATCAAGCCTTTGATATATGCAACCTAGCAATTGCTGCAGGGGCAACCTATGTTGCCAGAGGAACGGTTTACAATGTAACACAGCTTATTGGTTTGATCAGCAAGGGAATTCAAAACAAAGGTTTTTCATTGATTGAAGTAATTACCCAGTGTCCTACTGTTTATGGTCGGAGAAATAAAATGGGGACAACAATTGATATGATGAAATGGCAGAAAGAAAACACCGTTAATGTTAAGGCTGCAAAAAAGATGAGCAAAGAGCAATTAAAAGGCAAGATTTTAGTTGGTGAACTGTATTCAGATACGCGGCCCGAATACACCGAACAGTATACGAAAATAGTTGAAAGGCTGCAAAAGGAGGGTCAATAATGCGACTGGAATTCAGATTGAGTGGAACCGGAGGCCAAGGGTTAATAACTGCAGGGATAATCCTTGCCGAAGCAGCGATTAATGCAGGGAAAAACGCTATACAAACCCAATCATATGGTCCCGAAGCAAGGGGCGGTGCAAGCAAATCCGAGGTTATAATAAGTGATGGAGAAATAGACTATCCGAAAGTTACTGAAGCAGATGTTTTACTTGCAATGAGTGAAGAAGCATATAAAAAGTACAAAACAGGTTTGAAAAAAGGTGGCATTCTAATAATGGATTCAACTATTATTGAAGAAGATTCTGGTGTAGATGCTCGAGTTTATAAAATTCCTATAACAAAGCTTGCCAGAGAAGAGGCTGGCAAAACAATTGTTGCAAACATAGTAGCTCTTGGGGCAATTGCAGCCATTACTGGGGTGGTACCCAAAGATGCTCTGGAAAAAGCTGTTTTTAATAGGTTTCCAAAAGCCAGGGAATTAAACAGGAAAGCTTTAGATATTGGATATAAAGCTGCTCAGAAAATACAGGAGGAATAATATGGAAGAAAGAATTTATAAACCCGAAATATTGTTAAAGTTTTCCAAACAAATTTTCGACAAATTAGGATTAAATGAGCAGGATTCTGAGATTGTTTCTAGAATATTGATAGAGACAGATCTCCGAGGGATTAATTCCCATGGTGTGGCTAGAATTCCAATCTATGCAAAAAGAATAAAACTGGGTTTAATAAACCCTAAACCCAATGTAAAAATAATCAAAGAGAGTAATACATCAGCATTAATCGATGCTGATAATGGAATGGGTCATATAGCTTCTTATAAAGCAATGAAAATGTGCATAGACAAAGCAAAAAAATACGGTATGGGTTCAACAGGTGTCAGAAATTCAAACCATTTTGGAATTAATGCCTTTTATTCCATGATGGCTTCAGCGGAGGGTCTTATAGGTATGACCTTTACAAACACATCTCCTCTGATGGCACCTTTTGGAGGGAGAGAACGCCTTTTGGGTTCAAATCCTTTGTGTATAGCTGTACCTGCTGGTGAAGAACCCGATGTTGTCTTGGATATGGCAACAAGTGTTGTGGCAAGAGGCAAGATTGAGGTAGCCGCAAGAAAGGGAATGAAAATTCCGGAAGGTTGGGCAATAGATACTGAAGGACGGGTTACTGTTGATCCGAAGCAAGCCTTAGAAGGAGCTCTATTGCCCTTTGGTGGGCCTAAAGGTTACGGACTTGCAATGTTAGTAGACATTTTGTCAGGTGTTCTTACGGGTTCCCAATTTGGTCCAGAAACAGGATCCTTATTTGGGGATCTGGACAGACCTCAGGAGATAGGTCATTTTTTCATGGCTGTAAATATAGAAAATTTCATGCCGCTTGAAACCTTTAAACAGCGAATGGATAGTATGATTCGAAGGATCAGAAATTCAGAAAAAGCCAAGGGGTTTGATAGAATATACATGCCTGGGGAAATAGAACATGAAAAAACTCTAGAGCTTCAAAAAACAGGAATTCCTGTAAATGATAAAGTTATAAGCCAGCTTAATGATTTAGCAGCGAGTCTTGATATATCAGAAAGACTTTGAAACTTGTTTTGATACTTGAAAGGGGCTTCTTTGGCCGCTTGACCAGAAGAAGCCCCGTAAAATGGGGGAGGTAGCCGGAGTTATGAAACTTATAATTACTGAAAAAATTCATGAAGTTGGAATAGATTATTTAAAAAAGTTTGCAGAGGTAGATTGTGAATTCGGTATAACGAGAGAAGAATTATTAGAAAAATTAGAAAATTACGACGCCATGATTGTAAGAGTGGGAATTCAGATAGACAAGGAAGTTATAGATAGAGGTAAAAACCTGAAAGCCATTGGAATGGCAGGAATAGGTTTGAATCATATAGATGTGGAATATGCCAGAGAAAAAGGGATAGCTGTTTTCAATGTTCCGGAGGGCAGCAATGATTCTGTGGCAGAACTGACAATAGCTCTTATGTTAAACATAGCCAGAAAGATTTATCCGGCAGTTAAATCGGTAAAAGTTGAGAACCAGTGGGACAAACATACCTTTGTAGGAAGGCAGTTAAAAGATAAGGTATTGGGTATAGTAGCCTTAGGGAAAATTGGTTCAAGAGTGGCCCGGATATCCCAGGCTTTTGGTATGCATGTTATTGCTTATGATCCCTTTATTGATAAAACCAAAGCCGAAGAGCTCAATGTGGAACTTGTTGAACTGGATGATTTGTTATCCAGAGCGGACTTTGTATCAATCCATGCTCCCCTTACAAAGCAAACGTATCATTTGATTGGACAGGAGCAGATAAGCAGAATGAAAAAAGGTGCATTTTTAATAAACCTGGGTCGTGGTGGTGTGGTTGATGAAGAAAGCCTGTATAATGCATTAAAAGAGGGACACCTTGCAGGAGCTGCAGTAGATGTTATGGAAAAAGAACCTCCAGGAAAGTCTCAACTGTTTGAACTGGAGAATTTCGTTGCCACACCTCACATAGGTGCAGGGACGATTGAGGCTCAGGAATACATTTCAAAAAGCATTGCTGAAAAGGTATTAAAACATCTAAAGTCAATTTAGTTGAGTTTTAAAAATTTAATCATAACGATTCGGCATCGATAAAAACTTGGGGGAATTATTTCCCCCCATAAACCTAATAAAAATAAAGGAGGTGAGTTATCAAGATATACCATAAATATTAGTTCTTTATTATAATATGCTGGTCAAGATGTAACTAGTAAAAAATTAAAAACTAAGGGGGGCAACTGAATACAAATGATGAGAAAAGGCTTGGTTTTGTTACTGGTAGTTGTATTTATGTTGGGTGCTGTTTTGACTGGATGTTCATCGGGAGGTGGAGACCAGGCAGCAGGAGGAGAAGAGAAGAGTGGTCCTATTTTCCTGAACATTACTACAGCTACTACTGGAGGAACCTATTATCCAGTGGGTGTTGGAATGGCTACGTTATGGACAGATAAGCTGAGAAAAACTGACGGAATATCTGTTTCTGCTCAGTCTTCAGCAGGTTCTGTTGAAAACGTAGACATACTTCGAAACAAAGAAGCAGATCTGGCCATTATGCAGGGCCTTATAGGAGCTATGGCCTGGAAAGGAGTGGGCCCATTCGAGGGGAAACCTTACAAAGACATGCGATCAATTGGTGCTCTCTGGTTTAATGTGGAGCACTTTGTAATCAAAAAAGATCTAGTAAAAACTGGCAATGTTGAGGATATGAAAGGCCTTCGCTTCTCAATTGGTGCATCAGGTAGCGGTACTGAAAGGTCTACACTGACAATCATGGAAGGTATAGGAGTTTCCACTGATGATATTACTGTTGAAAGATTAGGATATACAGAAACCGCTCAAGCCATGAAAGACGGGAGATTGGATGGAGGTTCATTCCCTGGTGGTGCTCCTGTAGCTGCGGTATCAGACCTGTTTGCAAGCCCAATTGAAATTCAGGTTCTTGAATTTACTGATGAACAACTGGCTAAGATCAATGAAGTATTCCCATCATGGGACCGCTGGGTAATCAAGCCTGGAACTTATTCTGGACAGGACGAGCCCATAAATACTATTGCACAACCCAACTGGCTTGCCGTTAATGCTGATGTGGATGAAGAAATTGTTTACAAGCTGACTAAGACTATTTTTGAGAACCTTGATTATCTACACGGTGTTCATGCTGCAACAAAGCAGATCAAGCTTGAGACTATATTCAAAGGTGTACCTGTTCCGCTGCATCCAGGTGCCATCAAGTACTATAAAGAACAGGGGCTGGAAATACCAGAACGCTTAATACCTGATGAGGCCAAATAAATCAAACTTGCAAAAAGAGCCGGGCAGTAAATAAAACTGTCCGGCTCAAATATGAAGCAGTAAACCAGCAGTGTTCACGATTATAAGGAGGTGTCAGATAGAAAATGAAATTATTTAAATGGCCGAAAAAAACGAAGGAAACTACTGATAAAGTAAAGGAAGTAGAAAAAGCCCAGAGAGTGCTTGAAGGCAACCAAAAGAAAATTGTATCTTATATCGCGATTGCCTTTTCAATTTTTCAAATTTATGTTAACAGCTTCAGCAACATGCCCTCTACAATCAGAAATGCCTATCATCTGGCTTTTTTGTTGGTGTTAGCCTTTTTGTTATACCCGGCAAGTGGAAAATCTCCTAAAGGGAGGTTTACAAAAGCTGATGTTGTTTTGGCTGTTCTAGGGGCATGCACTGGAATTTACTTGGCGGTAAACTTCAACATTATTCACATAGAGAGAGGGTCAATGGCAGTAACTCGTGATTATGTGTTTGCAGCTGTGACCATACTACTGCTTTTGGAGGCATCACGCCGCACCATGGGGAACATCATCCCGGCTCTGGCCGTTATTTTCTTGATTTATGCAAAATACGGTAGATATTTTCCTGGAATGTTTGCCCATGGAGGATTTTTCTGGACGAGGATTCTCTACAGGATGTATCTGACCTATGAGGGGATCTTCGGAATAACCCTCAGCGTTTCAGCGACCTATATCTTCCTTTTTATACTGTTTGGAGCATTTCTTAAGAAGAGCGGAGCAACTGGATTTTTTAATGATCTTTCTCTAGCATTAGCAGGTAAGAAACGTGGGGGACCTGCTCAGGTAGCAGTTATTTCAAGTGGTATGATGGGTACTCTCAGCGGAAGTGCGGTAGCAAATGTTGCTACAACAGGTTCTGTCACCATACCCATGATGAAAAACATTGGATACAATCCTCATTTTGCTGGAGCAGTTGAGGCTGCTGCATCAACAGGTGGGATGATTATGCCTCCCATAATGGGTGCTGCAGCGTTTATAATGGCAACCTTTTTAGAGGTACCTTATGTAAGGATTATTATGGCTGGCATTATACCTGCTATACTGTATTATTCTGCTGTTAGTATTTCAGTGGATTTGGAAGCCAAAAGATTGGGGCTAAAAGGTTTAGATGATTCTAAGATACCGGCTTTGATAGAAGTCATCAAACAAAGGGGTTTGCTTATAATACCGCTTATTGTTATCATATATATGCTTGTTTCAGGGCGCAGTCCCCTTTATGCGGGTTTTGCGGGGATCATTTCAACAATTGTAGTTGCTTCTTTAAAGAAGGAAACAAGGATGAGTATCAAAGATATCCTGGGTGCTATGGAAGAAGCTGCACATTCAGCTGTCCAAGTAGGAATTGCCTGTGCAACATGTGGCATAATAGTTGGTATTGCAGGTATGACAGGAATCGGTTCAGTCCTTGCCCACAACATTATCCAGCTTTCAGGAGGGGTGCTTTTTATAGCATTAATAGCGGTTATGACAGTAGCCATAATACTGAGTATGGGTCTACCCTCTACTGCTCTATATATCGTTGTTGCTGTCACTGCTGCACCAGCTTTGATTGAAATGGGTGTTGCACCCATTGCCGCTCACATGTTTGTCTTCTGGTTTGGAGCCATGTCTAATGTTACACCCCCTGTGGCGCTGGCATCTTACACTGCTGCAGGAATAGCTGGAGCTGAGCCCATGAAAACCGGATGGACAGGGTTAAAGTTAACTCTTGCGGGCTTTCTCATTCCATTCATGTTTGCCTACAACCCTGTTATAGTATGGGAAAATGCGTCTGTGTTTACAATAATCAGAGTGCTGGTTACAGGATTTATAGGTGTGTATGCCCTTGCAGTGGCTGTACAGAATTATATGAATGATTATCTGAAGCTGTATGAACGTATAACAACTTTTGTTGGTGCTTTACTATTGATGCATCCAGGGGTTAAAACAGACCTGATTGGTGTTGTAATTTTAATGGTCTTCTTTGGAACACATTACATGCGTACCAACAAAGTTAAAGCTCTAAATCAAAAATTGGTTAATACATGATAAATATAGAACTTTTAAAGCCTGTCGGTAACGCTAATACATCCGGCAGGTTATTTTGTATGGATTATTTTTGAAAACAGGAGGTGGATGTATAATGAGCTTTGAAACAATTTTCAACTTAGAAAATAAAATTGCCATAGTTGCTGGAGGATCAGGCGGGTTAGGTCAAAAAATTGTTGGGGGATTAATGGATTTTGGGGCTAAAACAGTAATTGCCGATATTAGAAGCCCTAGAAACTTGGATACTGAATTTATAAACACTGATGTTACAAATTCAGCCAGTGTTAAATCAATGGTTAAAGAAGTTGAGGCAAAGCACGGCAGAATTGATGTTTTGGTTAACTGTGCTGGAATAAACAACAGAATTCCTGTGCTTGAGTTTCCGGAAGAGGAATGGGATAAAATTTTAAACATTAATCTTAAAGGGACGTTTCTGACATGCAAAGAAGTGGGGAAAGTGATGGTTAAACAAAGATATGGAAGAATAATCAATTTTGGTTCCGTATCCTCACTGTTGGGGCATCCTTATCATTCTGCCTATGCCGCCAGTAAAGGTGGAGTGCTGCTTTTTACAAAGGTGCTGGCTGTTGAACTGGCAAAATACAATGTAACCGTCAACTGTATTGGTCCGGCATATATCGAAACACCTTTGACTTCTGAATATCTTAAAAGAGGAAATAATTACGATAAAATTGTAAGCACAATTCCAATGGGCAGACTGGGGAAACCTGAAGATGTTGTGGGAGCTGTTATTTATTTTGCATCAGATGCTTCAGCTTTTACCACAGGGACCCTGCTGCTGGTTGATGGGGGTAGAACAGCCGATTAAAAATAAAATCGCCTTAGAGGCGATTTTTTATTACAAGTTTTTTAAAAACTCCGAGAATATGGATAACCCTTTTTCAAACATATTACTGTCATTTCCGAAACCAATTCTTAGAAATCCAGGCATTTCAAAGCATTCACCCGGAACCATCAACAAACCCTTCTCATGAAAAAGCTTTTTACACATCTCTTCGGTGGAGAAGGGAAGGCCGTTTAATTGAGGAAATGTCAGCACTCCTGCTTTTGGTATGACATAGTTAAACCATTTTTTGTGTGTCTCAAACCATTCCATAAGGGTTTTAAGGTTCTTGCGGGCAATTTTTAAGTTGCGTTCCATTACCTTTGTTTTATTTTCCAGAGCGAATGCCGCTAGAAAATCGTTTATAGGAGAGTTGCTTATGGATGTGTAATCCTTCCATGACCAGCATCTGTTTATCAGGTCAGCGGGTCCGGCTATCCAGCCCAACCTCAGACCGGAAAGGCCATAGGATTTAGACATGCTGCCGACACTGATTGCTCTGGGGCTAAGGCTTCGACCCGGTGGCGGGACAATACCTTCCTCTAATTTGAAGTCATGGTATACCTCATCACACAGCACCCAAAATTCCTGGGCTTCTGCCCACCCAAGGATTGTTCGCAGTTGTTCTTCCGAAATGACTGCCCCCGTAGGATTATGAGGTATGTTTAATACGACGAGCTTTGTCCTGTCATCTATTAAATCCTTTAGTTCTTCAATATTGGGTTCGTAGTTTTTATCGATGTCCATTTTCCAGCATTTTATGTTGGCGCCGCGGGCTTGTGCAGTTGAATAAAGAGCCTGGTATGCAGGATACTGTACCACCACTGTATCTCCTGGTTCTATCAGAGAGTTGCTTATTAAAAAATCGGCTTCGATTGCTCCGGTGGTTACCAGTATGTTTTCTGGGGAAGTGTTTGTATAAAAGGATGCAATGATTTTTTTCAATCTTTCGCTGCCGGTAGTGGGGTTGTAACTTATTTTTGTGTTGAGTAATTCTTCCAGCACGGTTTCCCTGTCTCCGATGCTAAGCAATTCATTTAGGGTGAAGGGTTTTGCATCGGTTTCAGCCAGGTTGTACTGGGCATTATTTTCATATGTATTGATCCAACGTTCCACGGCAAAGGCTTTAATTTTCACAGGTGATCACCTCCCTTTGATTTTATGGAACAAATTTAGTGTAATTATAACATAAAAAGCTTTTGAGTAAAATTGTTTTACGAGAAGGAAAAAGCACACTTCTAATAGAAATTGTAATTTGGGCATTTAAAAAAAGGTTCTTCTCCAAAACAGTTGGTTAAGGGTTAAGCTAATATATCTA
>DFNM01000147.1 GCA_002376045.1 Firmicutes bacterium UBA3567 | reverse complement strand
TGGCCGGTGTAAAATTCTTGAGTCGAGCAAGGCTATCTAACCAACCCACGTATCTCTCTAAATAAAGTTTGTTAGATATATTAGCTTAACCCTTAACCAACTGTTTTGGAGAAGAACCAAATAATAAAAAAGTAGGACCGGTTTAATATCCGGTCCCTTTATCTTTGACGTGCTGAGAGCAAATTCTAAAATTTCAAGAGTAGGATACCAAAATCGAAAGGGTGACGTTTTTTACTGATGCTTAACTTCTTTAAAGAAGATGCGTTTGCTTTTGCCTTCAGTCCGTTTTATGGTTTCAGGCTTTAATATGGTAACTTCAGTTTTGATGGATAGCACAGATTTCAGGTGTTTTTGTATTTTGGTTTTTAATTCATTTATGCTGTATTCGTTTGCGATAAAATTGCTTGAGGGTTCAACCTGAACTTCCAGGCTGTTTTGGTGGCTCTTTTGTGAAACAACAAGCTGATAATGAGGAGATGCTTCTGGGATTTCTTTTAATACTGCTTCTATCTGGGAGGGGAAAACGTTAACCCCTCTGATGATGATCATATCATCGGTTCTGCCTTTAATAGCCGAAATTCTCGCCGTTTTCCGCCCGCATTTACATGGTGCCATGCTGAGGGTTACAATGTCCCTGGTTCTGTAGCGAATAACGGGGAAAGCCTCTTTGGTTAAAGTGGTGATAACCAGTTCACCTTCACACCCATCGGGCAGTACTTCTCCGGTATCTGGATCTATCACCTCTACCAGGAAATGGTCTTCAGATATGTGCATTCCCTTTCCAATTCCACATTCCCCTGCAACTCCCGGTCCCATAACTTCTGTCAGGCCGTAGTTGACGGTAGCTTTCATACCCCATTCCTTCTCTATTTCTTCCCTTAAAAGTTCTGAACAAGGTTCACCACCGAACAATCCCAATCTAACTTTTAAGTCCTTTTTGATGTCTATACCCTCTTTTTTCGCTACCTCTGCCATATGGAGAGCATAAGAGGGAGTGCTAACTAATACGGTAGTGCCGAAATCTTTCATCAGCATAAGCTGCTTGATGGTGTTTCCGCTGGAGGTGGGTGTGACCGTTGCTCCAACCTTTTCAAGACCGTAGTGGAGACCGAATCCTCCGGTAAAAAGCCCATAACTGAAAGCAATCTGGGCTATATCCTCCCTTGTTACTCCGGCCTGAATGATAATGCGGGCCATCAGGTCTGCCCATGTTTCAATATCTTTTTTTGTATATCCTACAACGACGGGTTTTCCTGTGGTGCCTGAGGATGCATGCAGACGAACAACATCTTTCATGTCTACAGCCAGAAGCTTAAAGGGATAGTTGTCTCTTAAATCTTCTTTAGTTGTGAATGGAAATTTTTTCAAGTCATCAAGACTGGTTATATTAGGAGAAAGGTTGAGTTTGTCAAACAGGGTTTTATAGAAAGGGACTTTTGCATAAACCCTTCTTAATGTAGTTTTGAGCCTATTTAATTGAATCTGTTTTATTTCCTTACGGGTAAAGGTTTCTGTTTTATCCCATATCATTTAGACACTTCCTTTCCTTGTGATTAAATATTTTTTCCAGGTGGGTTGAAGAAAACCCGGGTGTTATGAAGCTTACAGGAGGAACTATAAATAGAGGAAAGATCATGGCTATCGAACCCACCATTGGTATCAGTTTTGTGTTAAATCCAAAATACATGGAGAGACCGATGGAAACAATCAGTCCAGAAATGGCACCAGCCCAGGCTCCTGCTTTTGTTGTTTTTTTCCAGAAAAGCCCGTAGAGGTATGGTGCAAGGAAAACTCCTGCCACCGTTCCCCATGATATGGCCATCAAAGTCAGGATGATAGTGGGTTTCATGAGGGCTATTACAAGAGATAAGCCTATAAACATCACACACAGGAATCTCATTATGAGCATCAAAGGTTTTTTAGCGATATCGGGTTTTAAATATCCCTGAATTAGGTCCATGCTTATTGCTGAGCTGGATACAAGCACAAGGGATGACAAGCTGGACATGGAAGCAGACAGCACCAGAGCGAGTATTATAGCTGCCAGAGCTTCAGGCATGGCCATGCTGATCATTTTAGGTATTAGAACATCTGGATTGGGCCTCCCACCTTCTAGCGGGAGAGCTGCGAAGAACAATCTTGAAAAAGAACCCACAAGATACGCACCAAGACTTATGATGAGTGAAAAACATGTGGTTACAATCATTGCCGGTTTTATGGATTTTTCATTCTTTATTGAGTAAAATTTTTGAATCATCTGTGGCAGACCCCATGGTCCCAAACTGGTCAGCAGCACCAGGAAGAAAAGGGGCCAGAATCCCGGAGGACCTATTGGGGATGCGAGCTGGGGATTTATGGTGCTCAAGCTTTTTATTCCATTCAGCAGCCCGCCTACCCTGCCATGGTTTATGATATTGACAACCAGCAGGATTACACCGCCCAGCATTATGAAACCCTGGAACATGTCGGTAATGTTGACGGCAAAGTATCCACCCATGGTCAGGTATGCAGCAGTAAGCACAGCCATTAGAATCAGAGCCGTGGTGTAGTTGATATTAAAGACTCCTTCAAAAAGGTAACTCAACCCCATGTATACTGTTGCCGAGTAGGGAGTAAGGAAAATAAAAATAATTATAGAAGCAAAGAGCTTTAAACCCGGTGATTGATATCTTGCTTCAAGGAATTCAGGCATGGTTCGAACATTTAGACGAGCCGTAATTTCCCGGGTTGGTTGAGCCAGCAGTTTCCATGCCAGCAATGTTCCAATAAGGCTGTTACCCAGAGCTACCCATAATGAAGAGAGTCCGAAACTCCATCCTACTTTGCCTGCATATCCTATGAAAATAACGGCTGAAAAATAGGTTGTTCCATATGCAAAGGCTGACATCCATGGGCCTATTTTTCTACCGGCCAGGAAAAAGTCATTAAGATCCTTTGTTTTTCGCATACCAACATAACCAATGGAAAGCATCAAAATTATATATGAAGACAGCACTGCCGTTTTCATTTACATACTCCTTTCTAAATTTGTTTTTTTATGTAAAAGACTGCATGGTTTTAAACAGATGTATTCGGAATAAATAAAATTCCCTCCTCACAGATGTCAAATCATTTATTTATCAAGTCAACAAAAAAAGCTCATCCTCATGGGACGAGCTTTTGGCCGTGTTACCACCCAAGTTGATTTACCTGCGGATGTATAGTTCTGAAAACATTATTTTAAAACAAAACCTCGTTCCTATTTAGGGACAAGGTTTCCGTGTTACCACCCTAATTGATTTATCCTGTAAAAGCAGAAAAGCTCATCCCCATGGGACGAGCTTTTAGCCGTGTTACCACCCAAGTTGATTTATCCGCAGGATAAATCCACTCTCATTCCGTAACGTGGAAAGCTTTCGGCAGAACCTACTTGTCTTAACGTTCAGCCCTGCAGTTTGGGAATGTATTTCACCCAAAGGATTTAACCGGTTTACAGCACCCACCGGCTCTCTGAATAAACCCTAAGGGTTACTCTTTCCCGCATCACTTTTAGTATATTAATTTTAATAAATATTATATGTTACTGCAAAAATTATGTCAATGAGAAAATCATGATTTTTTAAAATTCTTACCACGTTTTTAGAGCAGGTTTTTGCAAAATTATATAGAAGTATAAAACTTATGAATATTGAAACCCCATCTTTAAAATTTTGGGGAGGAGGCAGATAATCCATCGATGGAAACAAAATTGTTTGAAGGAAAACCTGTTGAGGAAAGGCTCAGATGGCTTGAGGCAGTGATTGATTCAGTCCACAATGGAATTGTTGCAGTTGATGCAGATGGCAGGATTATTTTGTTTAACAAAGCGGCTGGTGATATACTTGGATTCGAAAAAGAGGCAGCATCGGGTAAATTCGTAAAGGATGTTATTCCCAACACTCAATTAATCAACACCTTTGAAAAAGGCCGCAGGGGAATAGGCAAAATTATGAAGATAAATGGCAAAATTGTTTATACCAACCGTACTCCTATTATGTATGAGGATCAGATAATAGGAGCTATTGCCGTTTTTCAAGACATAACGGAGATAGAAAATTTAAAGAGAGAATTAAAAGAAATGGAAAACAACCTGGAAATTCTCGAAACGGTAATAAACAGTGCATATGAAGGGATAATCGTCGTGGATAAAAACGGGTATATAACCAAATTTAACAGGGCATATGAAGATTTTTTGGGGATTAAAGAAAAAGATATTTTGGGTAGACACGTAACTGAGGTAATAGAAAACACCAGAATGCACATTGTGGTCAAAACTGGCAAAAAAGAAATCGGTCATGTCCAGAGGATTCAGGGGCATGATATGATAGCTAGCCGTATCCCCATCAAAAGGAATGGAAAGATAATCGGAGCGGTAGGGAAAGTTCTCTTTCAGGATGTTAAGGAATTAAAATCCCTTACCCAAAGATTACAAGTCCTGGAAAGCAAATGGAACCGTTATAAAGGCGAAATTAAGAGAATGCAGGAAGCTAGGTATTCCTTTGAAAACATCATAACTCAGAACAAACAGATGGAACGAATAAATTATTCAAAACAGGGGTTCTGAACAAAAGGGTTCAGAACCCCTATTTTTTAAAAGGTATTGGCCTGGATTTGTGGAACATATATTACAAAACAGATTTAAAGTTTTAATAGGGAGGGAAGATTTTGAATAAAGCGAATGGCAAAATAGACGAGATTGTGGATAAAATGTCCAGGACCATGGCAGATTTATATTATTTCATGGCAAAAGAAGTAGTGGATGAATTTGGTGATAGAGGTAAGGATGTGATCAAACGAGCGGTTATAAAGTACGGCGAGTTTAGAGGTAGAAAAATAAGAGAAAGAGTTTTATCGAAAGGGCTACCTTTGACTGTTGAAAATCTCGGTAAATTTTATGATCTACCTTTGGGATATGCATGGAAATCGAAAAAAATAAAGCAGGAGCAAAATCTTTTGGAAAAGAAAGTTACTTACTGTCCCTTTGCTGAGGAGTGGAAGCAACTTGGTGGAGAAGAACTGGGTCTCATTTACTGTCTGCAGGATGAAGCCCTTAGAAAGGCATATAATCCTGATTTTATTTTTAAGCAATTCACAAATGTGCTTTCAGGGAGTAGAGACTGTCATACCGTACTAAAGCAGGATAAAAACTAATATGGTTGTGTAGTTGATTCAACATTATTCATTATATATGTAAACGGCTCATTCTGGAGGCAGGGCCTTAATCAAAAGGAGCTTAAGATTATTGGCAAATGAAACCAACCGAAGAGAAGGAGCAAAATCGGATGGAGGGGACAAGAGGTCTACGGAAGGATTCGCCGACAGGATGCCGCATTGAATCCGGTCTCCGGCACTCAACTCACTGTGTATCTTACGGGTAACAACAATACTCCTGTATAACGATACTCAATTCTCAAATTTAACTCAACAAGTAAACACCAGGTTGAGTGTCGGATTCCATCCAGAAAGCTATACGCAACGTTGATTAAAGGCCCTGCCTAAATATGTAAAAAGCTGCTAATAAAAAGGTATAGCCATAAAAACTAAATAAAATACATGGAAGTTTCCTTGCACAGATTAAAGATAAGGTGGAAAGTTTTAAAAAGAAAAGGATATCTCTGCAGAGAATTTTTTTATATACTCCTAACATTTACACTAATAAATTCAAAAATTAAAAAGGGTTTTATTGAAATATAGCGAAGCAAATTTTATAATAAAAAACAAGTTTTATAAAAATTTTTGTGAGACGGGGTTATACAGAAAATGTTTTTTAAGTTTATCATTTCAATTTTAATTCTCGTTTTACTTATAAGGAAAAAACTTAATCTGGGAATTGCGTTGATAATTGATGCAATAGTCATTGGGTTGCTTTTTAATATAGGTTTAAAGAAAACGGCCTTAGCGATTGTAGGAGGAGCAGTATCCTGGCAGACCTTGGAACTAACAGGAATCCTCACATTGATTTTGTTTTTGGAAAACATTATGCGTAAAAATTTGTTTTTGGATAAAATACTTAATGCCCTAAAAAACCTTGTAGGCGATTACAGAATTGTAGCCGCTATGATTCCTCCTTTTATCGGATTCCTGCCTTCTGCGGGAGGCGCTCTGTTTTCAGCACCTCTTGTCCAGGAAGCTGTAGGGAAAAACAGATTATCTCCCGAAAGGAAAGCCTTTATAAATTACTGGTATAGACACATCTGGGAATACATGTTTCCCCTTTATCCTGCTGTTATTCTTGCTGCAAGAATAATTGATGTTGAATTAAGTGCTTTTGTAAAGACGATGATCCCCTTTACATTAATAGCCGTTTTGCTTGGTATTCCCTTTGGTTTTTATAATGCTTCGAAGAATTATAATGACAAACAAAACAACCAGTTTAGAATCCAGCACCTTAAAGATTTCTTCATTGGAATCAGTCCCATCCTGTTTGTTTTGATTATGTTCTTCGCATTTGGGATTAATCTTTTTATAAGTTTGTTTGTGACTGTTGTGGTTTTGACTGTATTCTTCAGATATACCTTAAAGGATTATAAGAAACTTTTGATTGAAGCTTTTTCTCCCAAAATTCTTGTGCTCGTTTTTGGTGTAATGATTTTTAAAAACACCCTTAGTGTATCGGGTATTGTTCAGAGAATACCTGCAGCCATGATGAGCATTGATATCCCTGTAGAATCTATGTTTTTTTTGTTACCCTTTACCATAGGTGCCCTGACAGGACTTTCTTTAGCAAGTGTCGCGACAACCTTTCCTATACTGGTAAGCCTGCTTCCTGAGATGGATTTATCTTTGATGGCTTTTGCTTATGTCAGTGGTTTTGCTGGTGTAATGATCACCCCACTCCATTTGTGCATGATCTTTTCAGCGGAATTTTTCAAAGCCCGGGTGAACCAAATTGTTGTAAGGGTGATGATTCCCGAAATCATTTTGATTGCCTTTGCTTTTTTACGGACCATAAGTTGAGTTGTATAAGTTAACGGAGAAATGATTTTAAAGTTAACGATGGGATAGTGTGCTGGGTTTTAAAAAGCCAAGTTCTGATATAAGACTGGAGGGAAATTTGATGGATATCAAGGGTGAAACATTGAACTTACATGAAGAGTTAAAGGGTAAAATTGATTCTACTGTAAAAAGTCTCTTTTTCAATAAAATCACTCTATATCTTGTGATAATATAAAACCACACCCACAACATATAGATCGAATTTCTTCTAAAAGGTGTTTCTACACCAAAATCAAAATTGAAAAAGATTAATGTAAAAGGAATTTTGACAAAGAAAGGAGTCGTTAAATTGGATCTCTGGCTTATTGAGCATCAAACGAATAACTATAAGTTAAACTGGAGAGTTAAGGGCATTGTTTGCCACAAACGAACGAAAGTTCAGGACCTCCTCGTGTTAGAACTAGAAGAATTTGGAAGAGCGCTGGTTTTAGATGGAGCAATTCAGGTTACAGTTATGGATGAGTACATATACAATGAGATGATAACCCATGTTCCCCTGTGTATCCATAAAAATCCTCGAAAGGTCTTGATTATAGGTGGAGGTGATGGGGGAGCTCTTAGAGAAGTTTTGAAGCACGGAACAGTTCAAAAGGTTCACCTGGTTGAAATAGATGAAGAGGTCATAGAGGTTTCCAAAAAATACCTTCCTTCTATGGGAGACAGTTTTAATGATCCAAGGGTGGATGTTGTGATCGAAAACGGTAAAAACTATGTTGCAAATACCCATGAAAAGTATGATGTAGTGATAGTTGACTCGTCCGATCCAGTAGGTCCTGCTGTTACGCTATTTCAAAAACAGTTTTACAAAAACTGTTATAGAATATTAAATGAAGATGGTGTTCTCTCAGCCCAGACGGGGTCACCCTTTTTTTACAAAAAGACATTAAACCGTTCTTTTAATTTTATTAAATCTTTGTTCAATCATACCCACCTGTATCTGGCTTGTATTCCCACATACCCAAGCGGTCTGTGGAGTTTTACAATAGGTTCAAAAAAATATGATAAAAGCAGCGGGAATCCTGAAAAAGCAAATAACACGAAATACTTCAACGCAGAAGTGTATCGTTCGTGTTGGGGGCTTCCTGAATTTGTAAAAAAAATATTAGAAGGGGATGTGGAATTTTAAAAACAAATATGGTAGAATTTACACACAGCATAAACCAACCACATGGAGAGAGGTAACATGATTATGTTTACCATAAAAAAACCCTTTATATAATTTTGATTTGTTTGTTGCTTCTTTCTGCTGTGGGTTGTGAAGGCAAGAAAAGCAGTGTCAACAGCAGCGACACTATAGCAGCGATGGATAATTGCAGGAAGTTTAGAACACAAAGTCGAAAAATATCAAATGCGACATACATGCTGCCTGCAGCACCAGCAGAAGGATGAAAATCTACGCTTTTACTAACCGGTTCCGACGTAGTGACTTAATTTGAACAGTTAACCAGGATTGGCGAAATCGAGGGTAGAAGTGAACCCGAGGATGGGACGTCCAAGACCGTCCTTTGACATATGGATACGGAATAGGACGGGAAGCCCGATGGAGCAGGCTGCTGAACATTGACCTGGTTTGCCAAATCCGGGAACTAAACTGGAACGAAGTCTTGATACATGAACTATTTTCAGGGCAGAAGTTTATGATGTTATTTGGGGAGGAGAAACAGTGAAAAAAGTCGCAGTAGTGCTGGCAGTGATTATGTGTTTTTTAGCCTTCACAATGGATAAAGTTGAAGCTGAAAGTGATAGTGTAAAGCTTGTAATTAACCAGAAAGCTGTCAAATCCGATGTTTCTCCGATTATCAGAAATGGAAGAACACTGGTACCCATCCGCATTATTTCTGAGAAGCTGGGGGCAAGAGTGTATTGGGATGGAAAAGAGAGGACCGTCACAATAAAAACCTTTAACAAAAACATTTTATTGAAAATCGATCATACCCGAGCTTTTCTTAATGATAAAGAAATTACCCTTGATGCGGCAGCCACAATTATAAGCAACAGAACAATGCTGCCCCTTCGTTTTGTGAGTGAAGCTCTGGGTGCTGATGTTAAGTGGGATGGTTCCACACGCACTGTGTATGTGAATCAAAGTGTAGAACTGGTAGATGTGCGTTATGTAAATACTGGTAAGGAACAGTTGATCGAGATCTCCGGTTCAAAACCAATGGAATTTTCCACATTGACTTTGACAGATCCAGATAGAATCGTTGTTGATATAAAGAACTGTGTGATAAAAGGAGCAAAACCCGAACTTAAGGTTGCACAAAACGGAATTATTAGAATTAGATCGGGGCAGTTCCAGGTAAATCCAAACATCAGTAGAGTAGTGATTGATCTGGAACGACCCTTTGATTATACCGTTGAGGTTTCAGAGGATGGAACTAAGCTGATTATAAAGCTGCAGGTTTTTATAAATGAAGTCAAAATAAGCAATTTGGAGGACAGAGTAAAAGCAATAATAGAAACTTCGGGGCCGGTGAACTTTGTTTCCAGTGTATTGGAAGATCCTTACAGGGTAATCATAGACATACCCAACTCTGTGTTAAATACTGCTGAAAATGTAATGCAAGTAGAAAACCGATTTATAAAAAGAATTAGAATGGCTCAATTCAGTGTTAATCCCAATACGGTAAGGATTGTTTTTGATTTAAAGGAAGAAGTGGATTACAATGTTATTGCTGGAGAAAAAGGAATTGAAGTAGAGTTTAAAATCCAAGATAATATAAAACACATCAATTATAAATCATATGATAAGTATACAAAAATAATGATTGAATTGAGTTCCAAAAGCGAATATTTTGTAAAAAGAATTTCCCATGAGCGTATTGTAATCAGTTTACCCGAAATAAAGGCGGGTAAAATGACAGATAAAACGATACATATAAATGATAGTGTTGTTGAAAGTATCCATACCGTTCAAACTGAAGAGGGTACAGGAATCATCTTAAACCTTCCGTATTATTTTAAACACAAAGAGATAAGCCGGTCACCTTCTAAATACATAGCCATCAAAATTTTTAAAACACCATTACTGGATAAACTGATCGTCATTGATGCCGGACATGGTGGTGATGAACCGGGAGCCATCAGTCCCTCCGGTGTTATGGAGAAGGACCTGACTCTGGATATAGCCAAGAGGTTAAATGAACTGCTGAAAAAAGCTGGTGCAAACACCTTTATGATTAGAGAAACGGATGTGACTGTTCCCTATCAGATCAGGCCGGATGTAGCAAATAAGCTTGACGCTGATTTGTTTTTTAGCATACACATAAATGCATATTACAATCAGACAATTCATGGAGCTGAAACACTATATTGTCCCGGCAAAGGAGATGAAAGCAAAAAGCTGGCACAGATTGTTCAAAACAACATGGTAGAAAAGCTGGGACTGGAGGATAGGGGAATATGGGGAAGGACAAATCTGGTGGTTCTAAGAGAAACAAAAATGCCTGCAGTGTTGGCGGAAGTGGGTTATCTTACCCATCCAAGGGAAGAAAAAATGCTCCTTGATGGGGATTTCAGGCAGAGGGTTGCAGAGGTTTTGTTTGAATCCATAATAGAATATTATACGGATGAGTAAGGAGGGTTAAATCTACCCCTCATTTTTTATTGACATGGGCTGGATTATTTGATACGATACACAATTGTAAAAGTAATAAACTGGAAATTATTAATGATAGAGCCAGTCTGTTATTAAAGGAGGATATTGATGATTATGCTCATTCTGGGTTATCTGCTGATATTTTTTTTCAGGGTTGTGGATGTATCCCTTGCCACCCTCAGGACATTAATGATTGTGAGGGGCAGGAGACTTCAAGCGGCTTCGATAGGCTTTTTTGAGGTGATAATATACATTATCGCTTTAAAAAAGGTAGTAAGTACCCTCGATAATCCCTTTAGCCTTTTGGCATATGCCCTAGGTTTTGCTGCAGGTAATTATGTAGGTAGCTTTATAGAGGAAAAGATAGGGATTGGCTGTATTACAGTGCAAGTGATCGCAAAAAACGATACGGGGCAATTACAGGAAGTTCTGAGGAATCAGGGGTTTGGTGTTACTGTTATCGAAGGTATGGGTAAAAAAGGCAGAAGAAACATTTTAAACATAATATTAAGGAGAAAAGACCTGCCCAGCTTAATGGAAAATATTAAGAGTATAGATGAAGATGCCTTTATAGCTGTCATGGATGCCCGAACAACATACGGTGGATACATTAGAAATATACGAAAGGGAAAGTGATAAGGGGATGTTGGTTCTAAAATTATCTTTAAAAAGTTAAGAATAGTTGCCCCCTAAAGTTTATATAATATAATGAATATTACTTTAGGGGGTCAACAAACATGAAATACAAAAAAATTTTGGTTGTTGCGCTAATTGTTTTGTTCTTAATGGGGCAAACAGGCTGCGGTTTTTTCGGTAAAGATGAGCAACAACAACAGGAAGAATTAGAAGAAAATTCATCAGAAGAGAATGGTGAAGTTACCGAAAAAGAGCCTGTTGAGGAAACTTCCCAGACGACCCAAGTAAAAATGCGCCAGACAGTATTCTATTATGTAAATCAGGAAGGATTTTTGGAGCCTTTTATGATGGAGATACCCTGGGTAACAGGAATAGGGAAATCAGCAGTAAAACATTTGATAGATTCACCTGAAATCAGTGAAAGATTAGAAGGAACGGGGCTAAAACCAGTATTACCTGAAGGCACGGAAATACTTGGCCTGGCAATAAAGGAAAATGGTTTGGCAAGGATCGATTTCAATGAAAAATTTTTGAATACGAAGAGTTTGCAGGAAGAGAGAAATGCGGTCAAAGCTGTTGTCTATACCCTGACAGAGTTTCCTACAATAAGTAAAGTAAGATTTATGATAGAAGGCAAATTTTTACATAAGCTCCCTCATGGTACATACGTTGGAGAACCGTTAAGTAGAGCGGATTTTGATTAATTGTAAGCCTTTCTTTTTTGCTTGGAAGACAGACAAGCTATCAATTAAAGCATTGAAATCACACACCAGTTTAAATATAATGTTTTAAAAGGAGTTGATTGCATGGAAAGGATTGATAAAAGAAAAAATGATGAATTGCGCCCTGTAAAGATTACCAGAAACATCAATAAATATGCGGAAGGATCTGTATTGATTGAGATGGGTGATACGAAAATTATCGTTACAGCCACTGTTGAAGACAAGGTACCGCCCTTTTTAAGGGGCCAAAATAAAGGGTGGGTTACCGGAGAATACTCCATGTTACCCCGTTCAACCCAGGAAAGAAACATAAGGGAAGTGGCTAAAGGCAGGACCAGCGGAAGAACACAGGAAATTCAAAGACTAATTGGACGAGCACTCCGTTCCATCATAGACCTGGATGGCCTTGGAGAACGAACAATATGGATTGATTGTGATGTGATACAGGCAGATGGAGGTACCCGAACGGCTTCTATAACAGGGGCTTTTGTTGCTCTTTTTGATGCCCTCGCTTATTTGCTAGAAAATAAGCAGATCGAAGCCTTTCCAATAAAGAACTTTATGGCTGCTGTAAGTGTTGGGATCGTAGATGGTGAAGCCCTATTAGACCTGAATTTCCATGAGGATTCCAAAGCCAAGGTGGATATGAATGTAGTAATGAGTGGAGATGGAAAAATTATTGAGATTCAGGGGACGGGGGAAGAGTCTCCTTTTACTCGAGAAGACCTGGAAGAACTGCTGGCACTTGCTGAAAAAGGTATAAAACAACTGATAGAATACCAGAAAGAGGTAATCGGTGAAAAGATTTCGTTAATGGAAGGGAAATAACATGAAAAGAATTGTCCTTGCTTCAAAAAATGATGGTAAACTAAGGGAATTTAAAGAATTCTTTTCAGATTTGAACATAAAAATCGTTTCTATAAAAAGTTTCGGAAGTGTTCCTGAAGTTGAGGAGGATGGTAGCAGCTTTGAGGAAAATGCTATTAAAAAGGCTGAAGCAGTTTACAATTTTATCAGAGAACCTGTTATAGCCGATGATTCGGGTTTAGAAGTGGATTTTTTAGGAGGAAGACCAGGGATATATTCTGCCAGGTTTGCTGGAGAAAAAGCCACAGATGAGGAAAATAATGATAAGCTGTTGAAGCTCTTAAAAGGAGTAAGCTTAGAACTGAGAACAGCCAGATTTGTCAGTGTAGTAGCTTTAGTATGGGATGGCAGGAAAATATACACGGCTAAAGGCAGTTGTGAAGGGTATATAGGATACGAGCCAAAAGGCAGTGGTGGTTTTGGATATGATCCCATTTTTGTTATTCCAGAGTATAATAAAACTTTTGCCGAACTCCCCCTTGCACTGAAAAACAGGATAAGCCACAGAGCCAGAGCCCTAAAGAAAATGAAAAA
Organism: Firmicutes bacterium UBA3567; assembly: GCA_002376045.1. Taxonomy (GTDB): domain Bacteria; phylum Bacillota; class Thermosediminibacteria; order Koleobacterales; family UBA3567; genus UBA3567. Next base: position 2,442 of record DFNM01000147.1, on the reverse strand, counting down.
AACCATTGAGAATTTGATAAACTCTAGCTAATGCTGCTTCAACCAATTTGGGTAGCTTTTAGCAAATAATTGGAACTGCTCCGAAAGATTCAAGGCGAGTGTTTTTTCTGGCTTAATGGGTGCTCAAACTGCTAAACAGCTGCTAAAAGAGAGGCTTCTCTCAATTCGTATTTCTCCTAATATCTTACATAAATGTTCCACATTTTGTCAAAGCGCAGATGCGATTATGAGATACAGCGCTAGTAATTAAAAGAATGGAAGGTAGATGATGTTGAAAAAGATAGGTGTTCTTAGCGATAGCCATGAAAATGTTGATATTGTTTTTAAAGCAGTAAAAAAAATGGGCCCTGTAGATTTACTGCTGCACGCAGGGGATGGTGTGAAGGATGTAATAACATTAAGCAAAAAAATAGGTATAAAAGTGGAGTGTGTTAAAGGAAACTGTGACTTTATGGTAGATTTTCCTGAAGAAAAAGTGATAACTTTTTATGATTACAGGATCCTGCTTACACATGGTAACCTTTACGGTATAAAACACAGTCTAAATAAACTCTACTTTAGAGCAAAGGAGACAAAAGCTGACATTGTTGTATTTGGTCATACCCATGTTCCTTTAAAAATCTGGTGGGAAGATGTTTTGTTTTTTAACCCTGGTAGTGTATCCAAACCTGTGGGTAACAATCCTGGTTCTTGTGGTGTTATCACAGTGGATAACAGAGGAAATATTACCGGGGAAATAATAAAAATGGGATAGGTGTTGCATATGGAAAAACTCAGTGTCAGATTGGGAGACAGATCTTACAAGATAATAATCAAACCGGGAATTATTGAAGATATTGGCAGCTTTGTGAAACCTGTTTTAGAAGACAACAAAGTTATGATTGTAACCGATGAGAACGTAAACATGGTTTACGGTCAAACCACAAAAAAGTCACTAGACCAGCAGGGAATTGAAACCTATCTGGGTGTAGTTTCACCGGGAGAAAGCTCAAAAACTTTAAGTGTTGCAGAACACCTGCTGGAAGAGTGTTTGAACAAAGGTCTGAAAAGGACCTCCACCATAATTGCCCTTGGAGGCGGTGTTGTTGGAGACCTTGCCGGTTTTGTTGCTGCCACATACATGAGAGGGATAAATTATGTCCAAATACCCACCACTCTGCTAGCCCAGGTTGACAGCAGTATTGGAGGTAAAGTAGCTGTGAATCTCACTCAGGCCAAAAATATTGTTGGAACGTTTTACCAACCAAAACTGGTTTTGATTGATCCCAACACTCTTAGTTCCCTTCCGGAGAGGGAGTTTCGAGCAGGAATGAGTGAAGTGATCAAATATGGAGTGATAAGGGATGAAGAGTTTTTCCACTGGCTCGAAAAAAACATAGATCATTTGAAAGACATCAGGAATCTGATATACATCATAAAAAAATCATGCCAGATCAAAGCCAGAATTGTGGAAAGGGATGAAGAGGATAGGGGTATCAGGGCTATATTAAATTTTGGTCATACCATCGGGCATGCTCTGGAGGCTGCTGGAAGGTACTCTGTCTTTAAACATGGAGAAGCTGTAGCTATAGGGCAGGTAATGGAATCCAAAATAGCATGTAACAGAGGATTGATAACACAGGATGTAGTTGATAGAATTGATAATCTTCTCAAAAAAGCTGGTTTGGAAACGGAAATTCCGGAATCCTTTAAAGAGGAGATATTAAAAAACATGAAAAATGATAAGAAATCTACTGTAGACAGCAACTACTTTGTACTTCCAATAATTTTAGGCAAGGTTGACCTGTTCCCTGTAAGTATGAGAGAAATCAGAGAAAACATATTTTGAAGTTGTTCTAAGCCTTCCTGAGGTGTTTCCATTCTACGGTGCTGAGGCCTGCTGAATTTCCAGCGTTTCTTAGGGCTTTTGTTACCTGCATTGGTCAAAATGGTGTATAGGCATGAATATCTTACGTTTATACCCTCATGTCCAGTGAGGCGTTCCATAAAGTGCTTGAAATTAGAGTTTTTGTAAGTGTCGGATTGTTTTAACGCTATAATTTAGTTTTTAATTTCACCAGTGATTGTATGCTGAGGTTTACGGCCTAAACTTTTTGCAGTTTCTATGGTGGTCATTTTGCCTTCTGTCAATAGCTTGTAAAAATGTCACCTTAAAAAGGGGTTAATTATCGTGAGAAAATGTTACTTTTAAACTGAAAATTTAACCGGGCCCGGGCAATTGTAATTATTCCGTTCGGCCAGTCAAGGGTAAAGTGAACGGGCTTCGCCCGCCCTTGACAGGCCTCACTCCATAACTTTATATGAATTAAGCTCGGTTAAGGGAGTCATATTCAGGCATATTCCGTGAGGGGAATTCCCTCAAGCATTTTTAGAGTATCCGTGCCCCCCATTAAGCCCCCTAACTAAATTGGACACTTATGGTCTTAACAAATATAATAAAAG
>DFNM01000212.1 GCA_002376045.1 Firmicutes bacterium UBA3567 | reverse complement strand
CTTTCCCCAAAAAGGGTAATCTATTGTTAATTCGTATCTGCAAAAGGGGACTTTTTCTGAAATTCCCGCAGCTTCTATTACTTCCTCAGCACTTTTTCTGTATGCTCTAATCAATCCTCCCGCTCCCAGTTTGATACCCCCAAAATACCTTGTTACAACAACAACCGCATTTATCAAGCCTTCCCTTTTGATCTCTTCTAAGACGGGCTTTCCAGCAGTTCCACTGGGTTCTCCGTCATCGGTAAAACGCTGAATGTTATTATCTCCTATGATATATGCATACACATTGTGAGTCGCATCAAAATTCATTTTTTTTACTTTTTCTATAAATCCCAATGCTTCCTCCTCTGTCTGTGCAGGAGAAGCATAACCAACAAACCTGGATTTGTTTATGATTATTTCATTGTGTGCAGGTTTTAACAAGGTTTTGTATGGTTTCAACAATACCACCTTTTCAAATTTTTAATCTTTTAAATACTTTCTACAAAACCACAAAACTGTTTCCTGGTCTTTTCGGGATAGCCGGTCGATGCTTAACCGCTAAAAGCACTTTACTTATCCTGTTAAATTTTTTCTCACTATTGATTAAAATCCCAGTTGCGGCAGAGTCTTTTACGACGCAAAATCATCATAGACTTTATCCCAATAAAAAGGCAAACAATCCATCAATACATGTTTTACTGATTTTATATGCTGCTACAAAGCTTCCAAGCCTACTTCCAATAACAACCATATCACACATTGGTTTCACCCTATTTCCCTTTAATAACAGAATCAATGGCTTGAAGTTTTTCCATAATTTCCTTATACTTCTTCTCATCCAACTTGCTGTTATATTCATCAAGTAAACTTTCTAGAACATCTTTGAACTTATCCTGCACAATACCCTTACTAAATTCTTCTTTTTTTTCTATTGTTTTTTCTACTATTTCTTCTTCTTTAAGGATATACACTTCTTTATATTCGGGAATTTCTATTTTGGCGTTTTTTATTGATTTTTCCATTTCCATCTTAAAGTTTTCCATTGAGTTTGCTTCACCATGAACAATAAAAATAGCTTTCAATAATTGCTCATCAAATTTTCTTACCCAATTTAACAATCCATTCAAATCAGCATGCCCAGAATAGCCTTCAATCTTTTCAATTTTTGCACTTACAGCGATTTCTTCTCCATGTATTCTAACTTTTTTTGCACCATCAAGAATCTTTCTCCCAAGGGTTCCCTCAGCCTGATAACCAACAAAAAGGATCGTAGATTCATTTCGCCACAGATTGTGTTTCAAATGATGTTTAATGCGACCTGCATCACACATACCACTGGCAGATATAATTATTGCAGGTTTTTTCCTTTCATTTAATGCTTTTGATTCCTCTGTGGTTCTTGTAAATATCAGATTATCTATAAACAGCGGGCACCTACCTTTTTCTTCATAAAGCTCCTTGGTCCTTTCATCAAAGTATTGTACATTTTTGCAGAATATTTCCGTTGCTGAAATAGCAAGAGGGCTGTCCACAAATATATCTATATCGGGTAATTTGCCTTCCCTTTTAAGCAGATTTAAATCATATAAAAGGTCCTGTGTTCTTTCAATAGCAAAGGATGGAATTATTAAATTACCCCCACGTTCTTTGGTTTCGCGTATGATTCTTTCCAATTCTCCCTTTGTATCATTTTGAACCCCCCTTATTCTATCACCATAAGTCGATTCTACAATCAAATAATCAGCTTCTGTAATGGTTTCCGGATCTTTTATAATGGGTTGATTGAAATTACCTAAATCTCCAGAAAAAACCAGTTTTGTTTGTTTCCCCCTTTCTTCAATCCACAACTCCACAATTGCAGATCCCATAATATGACCTGAATTTCTAAATCTTATGGTTATATCGTTCGTTAAACTTGTCTTAAGGTCGTAATCTACTCCCCTGAAGTATGTCATAGCGGCATGAGCATCATTGGACGTATAAATAGGCTCTATCAGAGGGATCCCTGCTCTTTTGTTTTTTTTGTTTTTCCTCTCTACTTCCATCTCCTGAATGTATCCGCTATCTGGGAGCATAATGGAACAAAAATCCACTGTAGGCAGTGTTGCAATTATATTGCCCTTGAACCCTTTTTTTATTAATTTAGGAATTAGACCGCTGTGATCAATATGAGCATGTGTTAATATCACATATTCTATTCCTTCAACATCAAAAGGAAATTCCTCATAATTTCTTTCTTTTATGGCCTTTGATCCCTGAAACATCCCACAATCTATTAATACTCTGCTTTTGGATGTTTGTAATAAAAAGCATGAGCCCGTTACCGTCCTGCTTGCTCCATAAAAACCTAATTTTATCAAATATCTCTCCCTCCCAGCCTAACAAAACTATATTCATATATTCAACATACTTTCTTTATACCCTTCAAAAAAAATAAACGATACAACAAGACTATATTTTTCTGTTTTATTGTGTCGTTCATATATTGATTTTATTATTTTTTAGAGAAAAATAATTTTGATCTCTGCAGAAAACAACTCAGTCTTTTCCTTATTGGTTCTCTCTTTTCTTTCTAGAAATTGTGTAGAAACAACAGTTATTGTTTTAGAAAAGTGGAAATTTTTAAATACTCCTCTAACAAATCCCAGTTAAGTTATTATTGCAACAACTGACAGGGCTTTCTGGAGGCGGTGTATCTGTTCAGATATCTGTTGCAGTTTGTGACGTAGAAAGTAGTATTGTTAAAAGCAAAATTTAACACAAAAAAAACCCTTATCCGGGTTTATTTCAACTAGTTTTTATTTATTCTTTAATAGTTGCAGTGGTTTTGTTTATTTTATTACAAAGCTTAGCAAAGCCTTTCACATTCGCAAATTGGGATAAATTAACGACATATGCATTATTAAATTGGTCCAACAGGTACTTTGAAATTTCTATGCCGCCTCCTCCCGTTATGTAAATTCTATCTAATTCTTTCTCCTCCCACAGGGATTTTGCCTCTATAATAATTTTCTGTGCCAGTTTTATCAACGAATCCCTTTTAATATGGCTTACATCTTTTTCTTTACCATATATTTTAAGTTTCTCATCTTTAAAGATGGCATCCAGTTTGTAATTTTCTATACTGAAATTATACTCTAACTTTATCTGATCGGAAAATATCCTATACGCATTTGATATGCCAACCTGTATTGAATCACTTAACCTTTCAATATAATCAAAACCATTTACCACTAAAAAATCAGTTGTTTTAAACCCTACATCTATTATACCTATTTTCAGGTATTTGAGTTCATCATCGATAATATTTCCTTTTTCATCTATGAATTCATTGATAAAGGTACCATAGGGCTGAGGAACTATTTCAACATTATTAATTTTTATTTCTATTTCCTCTTTCTTCTTTGGTAAATTAAACGTTACATTGTGTTTCCCCAGTAGTTTTTCCTTCATTTGATCTTTATACACATTATAACAGGCTGTAGGCAATCCAGTAACTATGTTAAAGGACTTATTTAAGCTGTTTGCAAAAAGACCTACTGCAGTTAAAAACAACACCAGTGTATTGTTATCTCTAATTTTATCTTCCCACAGGGATCTCGTAGCAAACTGACTCTTTTTAATAGCTAAATCTCCGACAAAAAACAGGTTACCATTGATGTTAACAGATAAATTGTTAATTACATTTTGCGGTTTCTCTTCAAAAAAGTTATTGGTGAACAGGCTGCCTCCTGAACCAACAACACTTGGAAAAATATAATCCGTTTTTCCATCAGTCGCCTTCAAAAAACCATATCCCAAATCGATTCCAAGATTGTTGGATTTCACACAACATCATCTCCTTTTTTTTTTTTTTATAAATCAACCTTTTTAGACATATTTTTTATTAAACATTTTTTAAATTTTACCTTCTTTTTTAAAGGGCTCATTTTTCATTTTGAGTCATCTGTATTAGTTTTGTAGGTCTTTGTTACTATAAAAAACAAAAAAAGCCACAGCAAAGTGGCATAAAAAATACTTCCCCGGGTTTATGAAAACTAATCCACAGGGTCCAGTATTTTTTAGCGTTTTCAGAATATTTAATAACTTAGTGCGGGGTATTAATTCTTGAATATTCAGTATATTTTAG
>DFNM01000160.1 GCA_002376045.1 Firmicutes bacterium UBA3567 | reverse complement strand
TTCGCTGTTGTTGAAGTATCCGGTCAATTTCCAGCAACCAAAAAGCTGCCTGAAACAGATGTGTTCTCCTGTAAAAAACTGTCAACCATTCATCCTGGAACAACAGCTTCTTGCCTTTCCAGCCCAGCTGCCGAGGGCAGTCAATACCACTACAATGATTACCGATATGTGCGGAAGGTAATTGTCGATCACACCCGGGTATGGAATTACCTCAAAAATTCCCACAAAAGGATAGGTCCAGGGAATCATGAACCAAAAAGCCGACTCCAAGTCCTTTAATACCATAACAAGGGAAAAGCCTGCAAGCAAAATACCTCCTGCAGCTCCCATCAGGCCCACCATTAAGCCCTTTATAAATCCCATTTTAAGCTTTAAGCCGTAATAGAACCATAAACCCAAAAAGCCAATCCCTATTATTGTTCCCAGCTGCATTGCAATTCGGGAATGCCATAGAAAACTGAAATATACTGAAGACAACAAAATGTATGCCGTTGAAACAGTGAACAGTTTTAACCCATCATCAAGTATTTTTCTCACAATTTGCTCCTCCCTTTAGTCTTAAAATTCTCCCAATTAATTAGACCGTTAAAAATCCAAACAAGTTCCATGTTTTTTTAAGGCACAAATCCTTAACGACAAAGATATAAAAAAAATACCGCCTGGCTATTCTAAAACCAGACGAGAAGGCAATGTGAGCATTTGTAAGTTTATACTAATACTTCTGCATTCTTTTAAAAAACCCTTTCATGTCATAAATTTTTAACATTTTTTTAAGGCCCAAAGTTTTTTAATGATTTTCTAAATATTCAATAACTTAGTGCCGGGTGCTAAGTTATTGAATATTCTGTTAAATGCAGTTCACTTAACTTTTCCCGAGAAGGGATACCATACTCATTCCATCCTCTGAGCCTGTAATAATGATTCAATGCCTGTTCAAATTCTGCTTTTGATAGTCTCACGCTGCTTTTCTTTAAACCCGGGGGTAGAGGTAATGGATCTTCAAAAAATCTATCCGGTAGAGTATCATCAGCTACCGTTAGCCCTTCCCTCACATTAAACATCCTCGCCATATTCCAGATCCTTTCACCTGTTTGCAAGTATTCCTCCTCACTTAATCTTATCCCTGTTGCGTACTGGATGGCTTTGGTAAGATTTTCTAAATTTACAGGAACAAAATCACACACAAGAATCGAATAAGCAGCGGCTCTTTCATCCTGAATTTCCTTAACAAACTCGGCCTTGCTGTTAAAAGCAAACCTGTCAAACACTCCATTTATCTCTGCTGAAACGGTCCATGCCCTCTGGTGGCATGCTCCTCTGTCAGCAGTCGCATATGCCAGCGCCATTCCCCAGGAGCTTCTGGGTTCATAGCCAGGTATCTCCATGCCCTTCACATGCATGGCAGACCTTGCGCTTTCCTCACCTATTTCAGCGGAAGCTTTTTTAACTCCCTGGGCCAGAATCTCCCCAATACCCTCTTTATAAGCAATGTTTTTAATCAATTCCAATTGACCTTCGGCATCACCAAACCCTGGTGCATCGGGCAAAATCCTCCGTTCGCTGCACTCCATGGCAAAACCAATTATGTTTCCCGTCGATATGGTATCCAGACCCATATTGTTGCACAGCGCAACAGCTTTTGCCACTTCTTTTACATCTGTTATCCCATTGTTGCTGCCCAACAGTGCTATGCTCTCATACTCAACCTTTACCTGCGTTTCTTCTAGACCCAAAACCTTCCCACACCTGATGGGACAGCTGAAACACGTAACATTTCTGTCCAGAAAGCTGCTGCACATGTAGGTAGAATACAATTTCTCACCATTTTGTATAAAACCCTGTTGAAAATTGCGGGTAGGTAGAATTCCCAACCTGTTCATTGGTTCGACCCAATAGGACGTGCCGAACTTTTTTCTTTTGGGTATAAAGACATCCTTCTTTATGTTTTCAAATGCCTCCATTGAAACTTCTTTGAACTTATTTTTATCAAACAAATCTATTGTTTTTGAACCCTTCACTGCAATAGCTTTTAGGTTTTTTGAACCCATTACAGCTCCCAGGCCGCCCCGGGCAGCTATTCCGGCCCTCAAAGGATCGTTATCTTTATCAACCATTATTCCCGAAACCCTTACCAGGTTTTCTCCCGCCGGCCCTATACAGGCTATGTGGGCTTTTGCGTGGGTTTTTTTCCTCAAATTGGTAATGGTTTCATCAACTGGAAGCCCCCAGAGTTCACCGGCATCTTTAAACTCCACTCCATCATCATTAATGTATATGTATTTAGGTTCTTGACTCTTCCCCCTTATTACAATTCCATCATATCCCACTTTTCTTAACTCCGGTCCAAAATAGCCTCCCATGTGGGAGTCAGAAAATATCCCTGTAAGGGGTGATTTGCTGACCACAACACACCTGCCTGAAGTGGGAAAAGAGGTTCCAGTTAAAGGACCGGTCAAAAAGAATATCGGATTTTCGGGACTCAAAGGGTCTTCATTCCCCTTTAAAGACCTGTAAAGCAGATATGCCCCCAAACCTTTACCTCCAATAAAGGCCTTAATTAAGGAGATATCTATCTTTTCCACGTAACATTTTTCCTCAGTCAAATCTATGCTCAAAATTCTACCGAACACCATTACCCCTCTCCCTCCAATCTTTTTATGGAAACCACCTCTTCAAAAAATTCCCTGGGATATGCCATGGATACAAGGGGTGTTTTATTATAGGACCCCAGGAGTTTTACTTCCATAATTTCCCCTTCACACACCGGCTTGCCTCTTCTGTTAACAGCGATTACTCTATCCCCCTTCTGGGGTAATGGAAAATACTCGTACGGAAAGGTAATCAAAGCTTTTTCTGCTGAATACGTATAATCTTTTATATATATCGCCAGCCCAGGGCATGCAGCAACACACCTGCCACATCCTCTGCATTTATTCGCAATTAATCTCGGAAGATTGGTTATAGGGTCTCCAACTTTTATCGCTCCGGCCGGGCACGATGTTTCACAGGGATTGCAGGGAATTTCTTCTATGCATTCAATTATGGCTACTGGCCCCTTTTTTTGAATATCCTCTCCTGGATAGCCGGGTGTGCTTTTAAGCTCATCCAGACTAGGATAACCAAGGGTTTTTAATGTATCAGTCATTATGCTTCCCCCCTAAAAGTTAGTAGCCTGTCTTTTGATGATTTACGCTTTTCTCCAAAGGGACCACACCTGAGAGAATTTAATCTCTTCCACAGCTTTTCTGTCATTTTCTTCCTTTTATCATCATCAATATATCCCAGAGAAGCTGCAGCATTCACCCCTGCGATTCTCCCTTCATCCATTGCAGTGCTGGCTTCTTCAATCCCCGAGATATCACCTGCAACGTAGATTCCTGAGACAGTTGTTTCCATAAATCTATCGTGTAAAGGCACATGACCACCCAGTTCAGGGATGAATTCAAATTTACATCCTGCCATCCATGCAAGCTCTGAAAGGGGTGTCAACCCTGTTGCTATGCATATTGTGTCTACATCTAAAAACTTCTCACTACCCGTCACCGGATTCCAGCTGTTATCCAGCCTTACAATCACTGCGCCTTCAACACACTCTGAACCCCATGCTTTTAAAATGGTGTGAGATGTGTAAAAAGGCACTCCTGCCCTGCATACTTTAGCTGTATGGACACCATAACCACCAAGCTTTGGAGCTGCATCGACAACAGCAACAACCTCAGCTCCAGCCTGAAGCAGTTGATAAGAGACAATGACTCCCACATTTCCAGAACCCACCATCAAAACCTTTTTTCCGGGTAAAACTCTGTTGATATTGATCATGGTCTGAGCAGCACCTGCCCCCATTACTCCCGGCAGGTCCCACCCTGGAAAATAAATGGAATTCTCCACCGCCCCCGTGGCAATTATAACTCTCTCTGCTATAACTTTAATTGATTCCTTTTTATCTCTAACAACCCAGAGATTTTTATCACTATCCAGACCACACACTTCGGAATTCAACCACACCTCTATCTCCAGCTCCCGGCTCTGTTCAAGGAGTTTCTCGCCTATTTGAAACCCCCGAACCCCCGCCTGGTGTTCCCGGGAACCGAAAAACTTGTGAATCTGCTTAAACAACTGGCCTCCAGGTTTTGAGTTTTCATCAATCACCAGCACTTTGGCACCGGCCTTTGTCCCTTCAATGGCCGCACACAGGCCTGCAGGCCCTCCACCTATCACTGCGATTTCTGTCTTAATCATCCCCTGTGTCACTCCTCCATTCACCCAATCCCCGTTGAGTTTTAATAACCATTCCATCTTCAACGGGTGTTATGCATGTTCTGACATTGGGGATCCCGTTAACCGTCATAATGCAATCGGTACACCTTCCTATCCCACAGTAAACACCCCTGGGTTTTCCATGTTTCTTCGTATACCTGAAAACTTTTTTCCCGCTGGCCATCAGGGCAGCGGCAATCATTTCTCCTTCAAAAACTTCGACTTTTTCCCCATCAACAATAATTGTTACCTTTCTACCCCTTTGGATTTTTCCTAAAACAACATGGTTTTCTACCCGCAGCACACAATCAGCCCCTTAATTTCTTTGTATAATCCCCAGCTCTTGTAAATCCTTCCTCAATATTTCTTTAACTTCGTTTGTAGCTTCATCCAATGGCAATCTGAGTTTTCCAACATCAATATTTCTCAATTTCAATGCAGCCTTTACAGGGATGGGATTTGCAGTAATGAATAAATCGTTAAAAATCGGCTGCAGTTTCAGATTCAGCTCAACCGACTTTGCAAGCTCTCCCTTTAAAAAGCAATCTATCATGTGTGTCATCTGCTTCCCCACTACATGGGAAGCCACACTGACAACACCATATCCTCCCACAGCCAGCACAGGAATTGTTAAAGCGTCATCTCCGCTGTACACTAAAAAATCATCAGGAGTTCTCTTTATAATCTCGCAGATTTGAACCAGGTTTCCGCTGGCATCTTTTAACGCCACGATGTTTTTGAACTGAGATAAAGCAATTACTGTATCTGCTTCCATGTTCGTTCCCGTTCTACCCGGCACATTGTAGAGCATAATGGGCAAATCCACTCTTTCAGCAACAGCAGCAAAATGCTTCTTCAAGCAGGCCTGATTGGGTTTGTTGTAATACGGTACAACTACCATTATTCCATCTACACCACAATCTCTGGCAATCAAACCCATTTCAATAGTCTGTTTCGTTGAATTGGTTCCCACACCGGCAATGATGGGTACATCAATCTCTTTTTTTAATGTTTTAAAAAGGATTGCCTCCTCCTCAATGGTCAGGGTTGGTGATTCTCCGGTAGTACCGGCAACTACCAAAGCTGTTGTCCCTTCTTCCACAAGGATCTTAGCCAGTTCTACAGCCTTGCGATAATCAACTTCCAGGTTTTCATCAAAGGGTGTGACCATTGCCGTGATCAATCTTCCCCATTCTATCATTAAAAGCCCTCCTCCTTTTTGACTCCATCCTTCTACCTATTCATTACCATTAAATACTTCTATCTTTACAGGTCTTACGGGCTGCCTGCAGGTTGATGGTAATACATCTTTTGGATTCTTATGGGTTTCTCTGACCAATATTTTAGCCACATTCACCTTACAGGTTCTCCCCTGACAGAGCCCCATCCCGGCTCTGGTCCACCGTTTTATTTCATTAACCGTTCCGGCCCCTTCTTTTATTGCCTTTAAAATCTCTCCCCTGGTCACCTCTTCACATCTACACACGATTACATCATCATGTTCCTTCCTCAAGATCATTCTCCTCTCCATAATAAACATGCCAGTATTTTTTGACATCCTCTATTAAGTTATCTATGTGCTCTATCATGTTTTTTTCCGCTTCTTCTGGATCCCGATTCTTTATGGCATTAAAAATCTTCGTATGGGAAATCATGTATGGTGACGCCACTTTTGCCCTTATAAACTCAAACAACTCCGACTGCTGCCCAAAGGTTGATATTATGTGATACAGTGCCTCCAGCACCTTATTCCCTGATGCTGCAGCAATGGTTTTGTGGAAGTCAATATCTGTCCTGGCAATGCTTTTTCCCACTTCATAATTGTGCTTTTGTCTTTTTAAAATGTTCTCCAGTTCCTGAATTTCTTTATCAGTAGCATGAACAGCTGCCTTTTTGGCGGTAATTCCTTCTATCGCCTTCCTGGCTTCTAAAACCATTAAATAATCCTTTAGCACCCTGGTGTTTATAAATTTGTCCAGCTGCTTTTTGTGGTAATCAATTTTATTCAGGGTTTTAGTGGCTTTGATTGCCTCAAGACCTCTGGTAGTTATTGTCCTGCCCTTAAATTTCTCTTTCTTTAAATACCCCATCAGTTCCAGCTTGTTTAAAATCCTCCCTATAGTAGCGGCGCTTTTTTCTACTCCTTTCTCCCTCAACATGTTCTGCAGTGCCCAGGATCCGATGGGTTCATCCGCCCCTTTGATAATCTCAAGAATTAATAGCTCTAGCTTGTCTTCGAGTTTTTCCACGATACAATCACTCCTTCAAAATCCATCAGATTCAAAGGGAACCTCCCTTTGAATCTGATGAATTTAATGTGTTTATCATACTTCTTTAACAGCTTCTTGATTTTGTGAAATATTCCTGGTAAGACTTGATACAATTAATATAGAAACAGCTGAAACTAATAAAGCAATTATGACCCTGTTGGGACCAAGGGCAGAAATCTGTGTAAGTACCGCCCCTAAAACTATACCTACTCTTGCACCCCATGGCGTGATTTTGCTGTTTTTCACGCCCATTTCAAAGCCTTCCTGAGGCCTCTCCTTCCATAGCAGTCCTACCAGGAGCACAGGCACCAGTCCACCACCAGCCATGGCGTAAGCTTTCGAGAACAGCCCAATGATGGTCTTTGCATAGATAGCTGCCAGAGCAGCGAAAATTCCTATTACTACCGTTAATACCGTTGCATATTTTACAAGCTGTTCATCGGTGACATCTTTCTTGAAAGGCCTGATCAGGTCATTTGTGATAAGTATGGCTGCAGAATTCAAGTTGGAATCAGCAGAAGACATCCCTGCCGCCAATATCAAAGCAAAAATCATGGCTGATATACCTGCGGGAACATAGTTCAGCATAAACCAGGGCATGGCATCATCCGGTTTGAGATTTTGATTCAATGTGAGAATAATCATTCCAACCAGAGCTGTAAGCATAACCATAATGATTGCTATAATACCACTCCAGAGCAAACCGTTCCTGGCAGTTCTGGAATCCTTCGCTGAGAAACACCTCTGCCAGTAGATTTGAGCTACCAGTATTCCTATACATGCTGTTACAAATTTGGTTATAAGAGTCATGGTGGAAACATTGCTGAAACTCCAGAGTTCAGTTTTACCCACCTGGGCCAGCCTTGCTCCCAGCTCAGCAAAACTCCAATTGACGGGAGAAAAGGCATAAATATAGAATGCTGTTCCGAAAATCAAAACCAGGATTCCCTGTATAAGGTCTGTCCATACTACAGAATAAATCCCCCCCAGGGTGGTATATACAATAAATACCGCGGAGAAGAACAGAATAATAGGCACGGGATTTGCGCCGGTCACAATGTGAAAGATATGTCCGAAGCCTTTACCCTGACCCCCTACCCATGCAATCATTATCAGGGAGGCCAGCACACCGGCCATGGCCCGGGTTACTTTGTCCCGCACAAACAAATCATCAATCATTTCAGATATGGTGTTGTAAGTAAATTTTCCGGCAAGTCCGGCAAAAAGGAGGGCAAAGATTATTTTAGAACCCTGTTCCCCGGCAATAAAAGCTATGTGGGGAAGGCCCAGCTGGTAACCCTTACCGGCATGACCAACAAAATTGCCCACACCCATGATTGTTGCAAACTGGGTGCAGAAAATCAGGTACAGGGGAAATGTTCCTCCACCTATCGCATAATCGCTAAAACTGGACTGAGCCCGTTCTTTAACTCTGGCCGACACATAAAGGAAAATCCCACACATTCCCAGTGTAATAACCCATAATAAGGTCCCCAGTGACATTAATTTTTCCTCCTTTTTTATTTTTTTACATGGGGTACAAATGAATTAATTTTTTCTCATTACCACCCCCCTGGATTTAGTGGGTGCCAGTTCTTCAATGGACAGAAAGGGTTTTTGGCCGGTTATCAACTGGGCCATCAGCTTTCCTGTAACCGGTGCTAGAGCGATTCCATCTCCTTCATGCCCTGCAGCAACAAAGAAGCCATTTAGGCCTTCTATTTCCCCCAAAAAAGGCTTTCCATCCAGTGAAGCAGGCCTTAACCCCCCAAAGGTCCTGATGATGCTGACATTCTTTAGTATCGGAAAATACCTTAATGCCTGAGTCACAATGTTGCTTATCCCTTCTATGGTGGTTCCTTTATCATATCCCACAAACTCCCTTGTCCCACCGATAAAATAATTACCATCATGCGTTCGGGTAAAAGAAAGGCCTATCCCCAGTTCAGCCAAAATCTTCTTGCGCCTTTTGGCCATAAACGGGTTCAGCTTTGCCACAATATACTCGGCATCCCAGATATTCGTTTCACCCAGAGGCGGGATCTGCTCAGTAATGGCAATTTGGCCTCGTTTGGGTCTAATGGGAATATCCATTTCAACAAGCTTGCATATTTCAGGAGCCCACGCACCTGCAGCATTAACCACAGCTTTTGAAGAAAATTTTTCACCATTATCCGTCTCAACTTCCCACAAACCTGTTTTGGTCATGCTTATCCTTTTAACAGGTAAGTGTTTTCTGATTTCCATTCCCAGTTCCTGACCCTTTTTGATAAAACCCTGCATAACTCTAAAAGGGTTGACCTGAGAATCGATAGAGCTGTATGTAGAAGCAATAACTCTGCGACTCACAAAAGGCTGTTTTTTTATAACAGTTTCTTTATCCAGAATTTCAACATCCAGTCCGTGTTTGTTCTGACTTGCAACAAACTCCTCCATAATGGAAAGCTGTTCTTCAGTTTCAATCAATATCATACCGCCCAAATTCTGAAACTCAAGATCCGTCTCCAGTTCATCAGAAAGATTTTTATACATATTAAGGCTTTCCAGGGCCATTTCTAGCAGTATCCCCGGTTTTTTGGACTGAAGCAGAATCATGTCATCGCATGCCCCAGAAGCTCCTGCTCCAATCTCTTCCTTTTCCAAAACCAATACCCTTTTGTTCTCTCTAGAAAGATAATAGGCTGTTGCCAGGCCAATAATTCCAGCTCCTATAACAATAACATCTCTAACTTTATTCATCATATAAGGCTACCCCCCCCTACTCTAGCAAATCGCTGCTACTCATCGTATGAGTAGCTGTTGTTTTTATTTTACCATTTGTCATCGGCCGATGTCAATGAAAAATTTTAAATTGTACGAATTTGCTTTCGTATTTGTAAAATCAAAAAAACCAGGCTCTTTGTTAAGCCTGGTAATCTACTTTTTTTAATGCCCTCATTGAATTCAGGACCGCAATCAAAGCCACACCTACATCCGCAAACACAGCCTCCCACATTGTTGCCATTCCAGCGGCTCCAAACATCAATACTGCCGCTTTGACTGTAAGAGTAAATACTATGTTTTGCCAGACTATTCTTCTGGTTCTCCTGGCAATTTTTATGGCAGCAACAATTTTAGAGGGTTCATCAGTCATAAGCACTACATCAGCAGCTTCAATGGCTGCATCGGAACCCAATCCTCCCATTGCTATACCCACATCAGCTCTTGCCAGAACGGGTGCATCATTGATTCCATCCCCGACAAATATCAATTTCCCCTTTGATTTTTTCTGCCTTTCCAGCATTTCCAGCTTTTCTACTTTTTGATCCGGAAGAAGTTCAGCATAGACTTCATCTAAACCCAGCTGTTTTGCAATCCTTTCACTTATTGATTTGTTGTCTCCCGTAAGCATGGCTACTTTTTTGATACCTATTTTTTTAAGAGAAGCTATAGCCTGTTTTGAGTCTTTCTTGATTTCATCTGAAATCACAATGTGACCGGTATA
The DNA here is from genome assembly GCA_002376045.1 of Firmicutes bacterium UBA3567. Lineage (GTDB taxonomy): Bacteria > Bacillota > Thermosediminibacteria > Koleobacterales > UBA3567 > UBA3567. The sequence continues at coordinate 3,263 of DFNM01000160.1, read as the reverse complement.
TTCCCCATTTACCGCTACATACACAATGGTTCCGGGAGTTCCACTCTCTTCGATTTCTATGTTTTCTTTTTTCATCAGTTTTATATTTCCAACAAGTATTTCACGGCCTTTAACAACAGCTTTTATCCCGCAGCCTGAAATCTCATCATAGCTTTGTACCGTGTTTTTGTCAATTTTTCCATCATAGGCTTTTAAAATGGAAGTGGCAATGGGATGATTGGAATAACTTTCTGCATAAGCTGCATGCTCCAGCAGTTCATCTACGGATTTGCCCTTTACTGGTTTTATTTCAGTAACCCGGAACACACCTTTTGTAAGGGTAGCTGTCTTGTCAAACACAACAGTATCCACATCATTCAGAGCCTCTAAAAAATTGCTGCCCTTTATCAGCACACCCATTTTGGATGCTCCCCCTATACCTCCAAAGAATCCAAGGGGAATTGAAACCACCAGGGCACACGGACAGGAAACCACCAGAAAGACCAAAGCTCTGTAAATCCACCTGGAAAAGGCAGCTCCCTTAATAACCAGAGGAGGTATAACCGCCAGGAACAAAGCTGTAAACACCACGAAGGGAGTATAATACCTGGCAAATTTTGTGATAAATTTCTCGGTAGGTGCTTTTCTGCTGCCTGCGTTTTCAACCATGTTCATTATTTTGGATACAGTCGAATCTTTAAAGGCTTTTGTAACCTTTACAGTTAGAAGACTGTTTTTGTTTATAAATCCACTTAAAACTTCACTTCCTGCTTTCATTTCCCTTGGAACAGGCTCTCCTGTTAATGCAGAAGTATCCACCATGGATGTTCCTTCCACAACTTCCCCATCAAGGGGAACCTTCTCCCCGGGCTTAACCACAATAATATCCCCAACGTTAACTTCCTCTGGCAATACCCTTTTGATTTCATTACCGACTTTAAGATTGGCATAATCAGGTTTAAGGTCCATCAAAGCTCTAATTGATTTTCTCGAACGGTTTACGGCCAAATCTTGGAAATACTCACCCATCTGATAAAACAGCATTACTGCTACACCTTCAGGGTATTCTCTGACAGCAAAAGCCCCTATGGTTGCTATGCTCATAAGAAAATTTTCATCAAAAACCTGTCCTTTCAGCATGTTTCTTGCAGCATTTAATAAAATTTCCCCACCTACTAAAATGTAACTTAAAAAATACAAAACAAACTCAACTTGTCTCGTAAACTTAAATGCAACAACAGCGCCAAATATCATTGCCCCTATAACAAGCCTCACCAACTCTTTTTTGTTGCTTTCTTCTCTGTTGGCATCATCACTAGCAGTTTCTGTAATATCCTTTACAACAAATTCAACACCGGGTTGTATCTTTTTTACAACATCTACAGCTTTATTGGTAATTCTATGCAAATCACGGGGATCCTCTGCTTCTACAATTAATTTTCTCGATACAAAATCTACATGAGCCGATTTTACCCCCCTTATTTTCTTTATGCTTCTTTCTATTTTTACTGCACAATTCGCACAGGCCAGACCCTCTAACACAAGCTGCTGTTTAACTTGTTTGCCCACCTTATAATACCCCCTCTACAACTTCAACAAAACCCAATTATCCATGCTGTATATGAAGCAGACCCTGGTCAAATATTTTCTTGACATGATCATCATCCAGTGAATAATATACCACTTTGCCATCTTTTCTGTATTTTACCAGCCTTGCCTGTTTCAGCACCCTCAATTGATGTGATATTGCTGACTGACTTATCCCCAGCAGAACCGCTATGTCACAAACACACATCTCTGCCGAAAAAAGGGCATACAATATTTTTATCCTGGTTGAATCACCGAATACCTTAAAAAACTCTGCCAGGTCATACAGCAGTTCTTCTTCAGGCATTTCTCTCTTAACCTTTTCAACCACATCTTCATGTATCACATTGCAATTACATCTTTCAATCGATTCCTTTACATCACTCACAGCCCAAACCTCCATTTGTTTTGATTTAAATATGTTCATGTGTTCATATATTCTAATATTATTATTTACCATCGTTCTAAAAAAGTCAACACCTTTTAAAAGGGACGGTTCTTTTTGTTTCACAGGTGCCGGGCTGGATGTATTTGAGAAAGGACCTGAGATTCATCCTGGATTGCTTGGTTTGCAAAATGTCGTCTTGACTCCTCATGCTGGAAGCTCCACTGTAGCAACCAGGGAAAAGAGGGCAGTGATGGCTGTCGAAAATTTAATTGCGGGAGTAACGGGTGGAAGATACCTAATATTGTTAATCCCGAGGTTATCATAAAATTTAACTAAATTCTGAAATATGATATAATGACTAAGGAGAAAAATCTTCTAATTGAAAACACAAATGCGGCATGAAATAAATAGGAGGTTTTTGTAAGATAAAATAAATAGAGAAGGGTGATATTATCATTAGGGATGAAGAAAAAACATCATTTTACTCGCATTTTATTGGAGCACTGGCAGCGCTAGGGGGCACAATTTATTTGTTGTATGTAGCTGCGCAGCAAGGTTCGGTATCCAAGATAGTTGTTTCGCTTATATATGGTTTTTCGGTGATGTTTTTATTTTCGGCAAGTTCTTTGTATCACGCTTTTAAAAGGGAAGAGAACGAAATTTCTTTCTGGCGAAAACTAGACCATATTGCAATATTTTTTATGATTGGAGGTACTTATACACCGATTTCTTATATCTATCTCTCAGGATATTGGCGGTGGACAGTTATTTTGGTTCAGTGGATTTTAGTTCTAGCAGGTTTCTTTTTTAAAATTTTTCGTTTGCATACACCGCGTTATGTTTACACAACAATTTATCTTATGATGGGCTGGATTGGATTGGTGCCGATAAGGGAATTTTTAGTGACGATGCCTAAGAATGCAATAGTTTTTCTTTTTGCAGGCGGAGTATCTTTCACTGTGGGAACGATATTTTATATTATAAAAAAACCGATGCTTAAACCTGGATTTGGGTTTCATGAGATATTTCATTTTTTTATACTTTTAGGAGGCTTTTTTCACTATTTGCTAGTCTATACTGCTATTGCGTATTAATAAGAATTATCAATAAACACAACAGAAACAAGCGAAACAAAGAAACAAAAGGGACGGTTCTTTTTGTTTCGCTTTTCACTTTTTGTTTCATGGGTATTTATTTCCAAAGCATTAAAGGGAGAGCCTAACAAAGACTCTCCCTCAAAAATTTAGTTAAAGAACATACTGCGCTAAAGTTCTTTGAACATCTAAAATGTTGCTACCCTTTTTGCCGA
>DFNM01000103.1 GCA_002376045.1 Firmicutes bacterium UBA3567 | reverse complement strand
TTAGAAATAGAGCACGCGTTTTACAGAAAACCTATCATGAGATTATTACTCTGGCTTCAATCATTGAAAAGGAAGGACGTTTAGATGAAGAAAGGCCAATTATTGCTTCCGTTTTTTACAACAGATTAGAAAGAGGAATGCCCCTGCAGTCCTGCGCCACTGTGCAGTATGCTCTGGGTGATTGGAAAGAAACATTGCTGTACAAGGATCTAGAGGTGGATTCACCATACAACACGTACAAGCATCTCGGTTTACCTCCAGGCCCTATATCCAATCCAGGTAAAGCATCCATCTATGCAGCCCTTTATCCGGCAGATACTGATTTTTTGTATTTTGTTGCAAAAGGAGATGGCAGTCATAGATTTAGCAAAACCTTTAATCAACACCTTAAAGCCATCAGAACAATAAAACAGGAATAAGACGGGATGTGTTTTGATTGAATTCTATCAACTACAAGTTTATAGAAGAGTATATCAGGTTATTGCTGCCGAATAGAGAAGGGATCTTAAAAGAACTGGAAAAAGAAGCGATTAGAAAGCATATTCCCATTATTGAACCAGAAGTGGTACGATTATTAGAGATACTATTATACATCAAACAACCCCATAGAATCCTTGAAATTGGAACTGCAATAGGATATTCAACCATAGTTCTCGCAAGGGCAGTGAAAAACGGAGAAATTATTACAATCGAAAAAGATGAAGAATTTGCGGATGAGGCGGAAAAAAACTTTAAAAAGGCAGGCGTATCCAATGTGCGCCTCATAATAGGAGATGCGTTAAAGCTACTTCCGTATATGAGTGAACCCTTTGATTTTATTTTTATAGATGCTGCTAAAGGAAAGTACACCCGGTTCCTTCCGTATTGTGTAAAACTACTTAAAGGCAACGGCATTTTGGTCGCTGACAATGTGCTTTTTAGAGGTATGGTTGCAAGCGATAAACTTATAAAGAGGAGAAAGATAACGATAGTTAAGAGGTTAAGGAAATTCTTGAAAGCAATATGCAGCAGCACGGATTTAGAGACCGTTGTTATTCCAATAGGAGATGGTGTATCTATAAGCATCAAAAGGAGGGAGAATACTTGATTAAGCCGGAATTACTCGCTCCAGCTGGAAATCTAGAAAAGCTGAAAGTTGCCGTAAAATATGGAGCAGATGCAGTTTATCTGGGAGGACAAAATTATGGATTAAGGGCTTTTGCTGACAATTTTACATATGATGAGATTCAGGAAGGAACCCAATTTGCTCATGAACATGATGTAAAGGTTTATGTTACTGTAAACATTTTTCCTCATAATGATGATTTAATAGGGCTTAAGAGTCATTTAAAAAAACTAAAGGAAATAGGTGTTGATGCAATAATTGTATCTGATCCTGGTGTGATGAGTTTTGCACAGGAAACCGTGCCGGAAATGGAGCTTCACCTCAGCACTCAGGCCAACACTACAAATTGGGCAAGTGCTCTTTACTGGCATAAACAGGGTATTAAAAGGATAATTCTGGCCAGAGAACTGTCGCTAAAAGAGATAAAGGAGATAGTAGCAAAAACTCCTAAAGAACTGGAACTTGAGATTTTTATTCACGGAGCAATGTGTATCTCCTATTCTGGCCGATGTCTATTGAGTAATTATCTGGCTAAAAGAGATGCAAATCGCGGTGAATGTGCTCACCCGTGTAGATGGAAGTATTACCTTATGGAGGAAAAAAGGCCGGGTGAGTTCATGCCTGTTTTTGAAGATGACAGAGGAACGTATTTCTTTAATTCAAAGGATTTGTGTATGATTGATAATATACCGGAAGCTGTAGAAACAGGTGTTAAAGGCTTTAAAATAGAAGGCAGGATGAAGAGTGTTCATTATGTTGCAAGCGTAGTAAGAGCCTATAGAAACGCCATTGATGCATACTTTGCTGATCCACAGAACTTTAAGCTTGATAAAAAATGGCTGGAGGAAATCGGAAAAGCCAGTCACAGAGAATTTACTACAGGTTTTTATTTCGGGAAACCCACCGGAGAAGAGCAGATTTATAAACACAGCTCATACATTAGAGAGTATGATTTTGTGGGTGTTGTTAGGGAATTTTATCCAGATAGTAAACTTGCTGTGGTTGAACAAAGAAACAACTTTAGAGTCGGTCAGGAAATAGAATTCATGAATCCATCAGGTAAAGATTTCCATCAAAAAATCGAAAAGATGTGGGATCAGGAAGGCAATGAAATAACTGTTGCTCCCCATCCTCAACAGATTGTAAAGATTCCAGTAAAGAGAGAAATCGAACCATATACTATTTTAAGAAGGAAAAGACATAAAAAAAGCTAAAAGTTTTTGTATGACATGCACCTTCACCTCCAATTCTGCATATAATTTAGAGTGACCCAAAATTGGAGGTGAATTTTTTATGGGAGGAGCTTTTATAGCTCTTGTGACTTCCCTTTTAAAAGAGGCATATATTTTTATTTCCTACGTAACAAACTCCACCACATTCCCACAACCCCTTTCCCCTGAAGAAGAACAGAAGTATTTGAAATTGTATAAACATGGTGACGAAGAAGCAAGGAATATTTTGATAGAACACAACCTCCGATTAGTCGCTCATATAGTCAAAAAATTCGCCATCAATGGAGAGAATACAGAAGACTTGATTTCCATAGGAACTATTGGCCTTATAAAAGCTATTAATACATTTGACCCCCAGAAAGGTACCCGCCTGGCAACCTATGCTGCTAGGTGTATAGAAAACGAGATCTTGATGAACTTGAGGTCAACGAAGAAGATGAAACAGGAAGTCTCCCTTCAAAATCCAATAGGCATAGATAAGGAGGGCAATGAAATAAGTTTACTGGATATACTTGGTACAGATTCTGATGCCATCACCGACGAAGTGGCACTAAAGTTTCAGAAAAGGAAGCTTTACAATAAAATTAAGACTGTATTAAAGGGTCGGGAAAAGAGGGTAATAGAATTACGCTACGGTCTCTTAAATGGAGTGGGTAAAACCCAGCGAGAGATAGCAAAAATGTTGGGTATTTCAAGGTCATATGTATCACGAATAGAAAAAAGGGCAATAAAAAAGCTGTTCAAAGCTTTTCAACCAGAAGGCTGCCAGCTCTGACGCTGGCAGTTTTTATGTTCGCCCGGCATGT
>DFNM01000072.1 GCA_002376045.1 Firmicutes bacterium UBA3567 | reverse complement strand
TTGATTCACCATTCTTAGTTGACTACACTGCAATTGATTCATATCACTACTTCATGGAATTCAAGTTAACAAGAGCAACACAATATCTAAAGACCATCACAATCGAATTTGAAGTCGATTCCTACTGTCCTTACATCACATGTTTATTTGGTGGTAGAGAAGATAGTTATTCCGGAGTTAGAACATTTACCTATGATGACTCAAACACTGGACTAGATGGAGCAACCTCACTTGAAGATGCATTTGGTGAAGGAAACATAACTAGATCAATTGATGGTGATTATGACTATGTTGTCAATCTAGATCATACAACCAAAAACAAAGCAGTTGATTCAAGAGTTAAAATATTAGAGTTCACCTATGTATTAACAGATGCAGAAGTTCAAGACTTAATGCTAGACATTCAAGCACAGTATGAACAAGAATATTACTTAATCATTACAAACCCATTCCTCACTGCTTCAGAGAAACAAAATGCGATCAATATACTCAATCAAGAATACAGTGAGTATGATGTAAACTTTGGTGAAGAAATGACATCACCATGTATTGGTGAAGATTGTGAAGATGAATTTGATGGCGCTCCTGAACTTCCAGATATTGGTGTAATATTTGATATAGTGAAGTTTATTGAAGAACACTCACCAAAAGGCGCTGACCTAATTGCTTACATCATCACAATCTTAATTATCGGATATATCACTGGAACGATCATCTTTAAAGGTACTCAGAAAATATTATATACAATTCTTGATGGACTATTCAGTGGAATAACCAATATTATCATAACATTACTAAAGGTTATCTGGTATTACATCGATGCAATGTTCTCTGCTCTAGGAACTATATTAGGATCAATACTAAACGGATTTACTAAGTAAGGGGTTAAAAATATGAAATTCAATGATGCAATCGATAAGTTTCTAACTTTTAAAAAATCTGAAGTTAGAGCTTCAACAATCAAATACTATGAAGGAAAAGTTCCAATGATTAGAAGGTATCTAGGTGATATGAATATTGATGATATTGATAAGTTTGTAATTGCTGATTTCACTGAAGAACAAAGAGAAAGAAATCCAACAATAACAAATAGAACCTTAAATCATTATAGACAAGTAATACGACATATTGTTGAAGTAGTTACAGACCGTAAAATTAAAGTCAGAAAACTTAAGGTGTCAAGTGATAAGGTGCGGGGTTTATCAGACAATATTGTTAATAAAATCATGGATCATCTCTTTGTAAATAGAAACAAGGGTATTTATCCCCATTATTACAAGTATTACTTCATGTTTAGTTTAATGTTGGATACAGGAGCAAGAATTAATGAGATTGTCCATATTGAGAATAGGAACATTGATATTGCCGATAGATCCATCTTACTTACAACAACAAAAAATGGTAATCAAAGATATGTGTTTTTTACAGAGGAAGTCGCTCTGATACTTCAAAAGTATCTCAATAGATACAAGATTAAAGGTCAATATTTGTTTGTTGGAGCAGATGAAAAGAATCATCTAACGAAATTTGCAGTCATAAAATTTCTTGAAAAACTTCAGAAGAGACTAAAAATAGATCGTTCCATCAGTAGTCATAAATTTAGACACACCATGGCAGAAAGATATATGAAAAATCATGGTGGAATCTACTCGCTCCAGAAGTTACTCGGACACACAGATATTACTACCACCACAATCTATGCAGACATAGGAAAAGAAGAGTTGAAAAAAATCTATAACAAAACGATGAAAAATAAGCTATAATAATACCAGAAAAAATGTTCATTTTACTACCCGTACCAACGGTCTACGAACATAAACTCAAAAAAAATCTAAAAAAAAAGAAGGATTTTTTGCAAAAACGGAGAATATATAAAAAAGAAGGAAATCCTGCAAAAATAATTTTTAATAAAAGACAACCTTCATTAATTTCAAGGAGGAGGGGAACTGTATGGCGAAATGTCCTAGTGATAATGTGTTTTATCGTGACCTTAACTGGCATTATCCAAAGATTGTGAGAGGTGAAGGGATTTACCTGTATGATGAAGATGGTAAAGACTACATTGATGGGTGTTCAGGTTCTGCTGTAGCAAACCTGGGTCATGGAAACAAAGAAGTGGCCGAGGCCATGAAAAAACAGGCGGAAACCATAGCATTTACACATTTATCAAGGTTTACTACCGATGCAATAAAAAACCTGGCTGATAAAGTAGCAGCATTGACACCTGGAGATTTAAACAAATGCTATTTTGTGTCAGGAGGTTCTGAATCAACAGAAACGGCTGTTAAGATGGCCAGGGCATATTTTTTAGAAAGGGATGGGGTCACAAGCAAGTTTAAGATTATTGCAAGATGGAACAGTTTCCATGGCAATACCATCGGAGCATTGTCAATGACCGGGCATGTTGCCAGAAGGAAGAAGTATGACCCGTATCTTGCTGATTTTCCACATATTGCTGCACCGTACTGTTACCGCTGTCCGTATGATGCAACATATCCTGAATGCGGTGTAAAGTGTGCTTACGCCCTTGAGGAAGAAATCCTCAGACAGGGCCCGGAAAATGTTGCAGGTTTCATTGCAGAGCCTGTAATTGGATCTGCAGCCCCTGGTGTTCATCCTCCAAAAGAATATTATTCAATAATCAGGGAAATCTGTAACAGATATGATGTTTTGATGATAATTGATGAGGTGATGGCAGGGTTTGGCCGCACAGGAAAGAATTTCGGAATCGATCATTATGAGGTAGTACCTGATATGCTGACAACTGCCAAAGGAATGAGTTCGGGATACTCACCCCTTGGAGCAACTATTGTGAAAGATAAAATCTATGAAGTTTTTGCAAAAGGCTCGGGTAAATTTATCCACGGCCATACATATGGAGGCAATCCATTATCCTGTGCTGTGGGATGTGCTGTGCTGGATATCATTGAGAAGGAAAAGCTCGTGGAAAACGCCAGCATCCAGGGAGAGTATTTGATGAACAAACTCCAGAAACTTTATGACTATCCCTATATTGGTGATATCAGAGGTAGAGGTCTGATGATTGGCATAGAGTTTGTTAAGGATAAGGCAACTAAAGAACCCTTTGATGTTAAAAAAGATGTAAAAGGACTGGTAACAAGGAAAGCCCTTGACCACGGCCTGGTGGTCTATCCCGGAGGAGGTTCTGTTGATGGAGTGAGAGGTGACCACTTCCTGCTGGCTCCACCCATCAACATTACCCGGGCTGAAGTTGATGAGCTTTTTGATAGGCTGGATAAAGCTATTAAGGAAACGTGCGAGGAATTGAATGATTAAGGAGGTATTTTGATGGATAAACTGATAATAACTGTAGCACCTACAGGCAATGTTCCTACAAAAGAGCACAATCCGAATGTGCCCATAACTCCCGATGAAATAGCAGAATGCGTCCACAGATGTTACCAGAAAGGGGCAGCTGTTGCCCACATACATGCAAGGGATGTAGAAGGCAAACCAACTGCGGATCCCAAAGTCTTTAAGGAGATCATCGAAAAAATCAAAGCAAAGTGTAATATTATTATTCAGATTTCAACAGGAGCAAGAGCCGGGAAAACTGCAGAAGAACGGGGAGCAGCCCTTGATTTGAAGCCGGAGATGGCAAGCCTGGCCACAGGTTCATCAAATTTTCCTACCGGGATGAATGCCAACTCTCCACAGCTTATTGAATATCTGGCGAAGAAAATGCTGGATAACAACATTAAACCAGAAATCGAGGTTTTCGATTGTGCCATGATAAGCAATGCTGAGTATTTTGCCAGGAAGGGTTTGATTAAGACCCCCATGCATTTTAACCTGGTGATGAATGTCCCGGGTTCGATAAAAGGGACTCCCAAAAACCTGCTTCATCTGGTGGAAAGCCTTCCCAGGGGTTCGACATGGACCGTGTGTGGTATAGGAAACAAAAACCTGCAGATGACCAGTATGGGCCTGGTGTTAGGCGGACATGTTAGGGTTGGTCTTGAGGATGTCCTTGAGTATGAGAAGGGAGTTCCTGCTTCAAATGAAATGCTTGTTGAGAGGATAGTCAGGCTTGCAAAGGAATTCAACAGAAAAATAGCTACTCCTGATGAAGCCCGGGAAATTTTGGGTTTAAAATAAAAATTTGATCTTTAAAGAGTTTGCTTTTAAGAGGGGATGCTGCCCCCTTTTTTTATTTTAAAGGATTTTTTGATAAAATATAGAAAAATAATTAAACAAATGTGGTTCTTCTCCAAAACAGTTGGTTAAGGATTAAGCCAATATATCTAACAAATTTTGTCTAGAAAGATACGTGGGCTGGTTAGATAGCCTTGCCCGGCTTAAGAAATTTTACACCGGCCAGCTTCGGCAGTTAAGGCAACCCTTAAGGGCGCCTTACGGCAGTCTTGACTGCCTCATTGCCCGGT
>DFNM01000067.1:5185-5697 GCA_002376045.1 Firmicutes bacterium UBA3567 | reverse complement strand
TCGGGATCGTTGGATTCAAGCCAGGTCTTGGTTCTTTGGTAGCTTACATTATTCTTCTTTAAAATTTTTCTTATTGCTTCACGACTTATATTTTTAACAATTTTACGTTTTATCAGTTCACTACGAAGTTTAGATAAAGACCACCGGGTAAAGGGTAAGCCTAAAACCTTAGGGGTGTTAGTGCCAGCTCTACAATATATGCTTCCTGTTCAGGTGAAATTTGTTTAGGTCTACCTCCACCGCGTTTTGGATACAATGCCTTAAGGCCTTCTTTATTAAATTTACGTATAACCTGACGTACATGTTCTTGAGAGCAATGGTAAAGACGTGCAATTTCAGGAACTGTTCTTCCCTGGCTTGAAGCTATTATTTCTGCTCTTTTAACTATTATTACATTACGACTCTTTCTGACAAGTTGGTATAACTGTTGACTTTCATATTGAGATATTGATCTGACAAATAACATAATATCACTCTCCCTTTTAATAGGGCGTAGCGTCAGATAAGACGCT
>DFNM01000067.1:0-5019 GCA_002376045.1 Firmicutes bacterium UBA3567 | reverse complement strand
TCCCTGGCTTGAAGCTATTATTATTTCTGCTCTTTTAACTATTATTACATTACGACTCTTTCTGACAAGCTGGTATAACTGTTGACTTTCACATTGAGACATTGGTCTGACAAATAACATAATATCACTCTCCCTTTAATAGGGAGATTCGACAAAAGGCATGCTCGTACCTTTGGAAATATTTGGTTTTTAGCAAAATATTTTTGTTGACTTAGCACTAGCTTTACAGGATGGCCTCTTGATATATATTTATTAACTATTTCAACTTTGTCAGCAAGTGAGGATTTGTTTTTTTAAAAGGTCACGAAGAATCTGGTTTTCTAGCTCTTTCTCTCCTATAAGCTTTTTAAGCTGTTCATTCTCGGCTTTTAGCTGCTTAACTTCAAGGTTTTTATAAATCTTGACCAAAGCATTACTTGATACAGTTTGGCCTTTATTCTTTGCTTCCCTCACCCTGCGACTGACCATATTTGAGTAATGTCATAACGTCTTGCAACTGCTGCACAGTTACCAGTTTCTATTCTTTGATAACTTGAGCTTTGAATTCATCAGTATATTTTCTCCTTTGCACTCAGTAGCCCTCCTTACTTGAACTTATTGTACCAAATTTTATGATTGAAAGTCCAAGTTAATTAGGGGGCTAAATAGCTCCTGCCGATAAAAAGGAATTGTCGCTCTGAAAAATGCCCAATAGCCTTTAAGAAAGTTATTGTCGATGCGCCAAATATTCACTGGTAGATGGATATTACTTACGTAGCTCTATTCCCAAGAATAATTTTCGTCCTTGCAATAATAGACACATATACCCCTTGAGATAGTGGGACATAAAGCTGGCTTTTCAATTACAGGTCGTGATGTTGCCAAAACGGTTTTAAAAGCCGTGGCATCAAGAAGTATTCAGAGAAAGCTCACGATAAAAACAGATAACGGGCCCTAATTTAAATCAAAAGAGTTTCAGCAGTTCTGTAAGCGTCAGGAGATATTACAGGAGATATTACACGAACAAATACCAGTTAGGTCACCAGAAAGAAAACCCAACATAGAGAGATTTTTTAGGTCCTTTAAGGAAGAGTTTGTAAATATCAACGATTTTAGTGGTTATGGCTCTTTTTTCAAAGGTCTTAATGAGTATATGCTGGAGTATAACTCTATAAGACTCCACCGGTCATTGAACTATTTAACTCCTAACAGATTCCATGGAGAATTTTTAAGAAATAATGCAACTCGAGGAGTTTTAGTCGTTTAAGTCCAAAAAACCGGGAGCCAGTACAAGAAAACCACCACTTTATCAGCTTGAATGATCAACATATTTAAAAAATATGCATGGATGATAATTGAGTGTGCGAAATGTGCGTTTTGCAATTCGGGCGGCGAAAAAATAACTTCATCAGTCATAGTGCTTTTTTACATTTTTTAGAAGGTAGTTTTCAGGGCAGTTCATCTTTCATATAGTAATATACCCTCCCTTTTTAACTTTAACTACCTGCTTTTCTCTTCTATTGCTCTAACTACTTCCTCTATACTTTTTGGTGCCTCACCAGCAAAGTATTCTTTTAAACCCATATTGCTGCACCACCGTAATTTTTCAAGAGTCGCCTCTGACATTGTTGAAGCTACTCCAATATCCTTCAGGGTCTTAATAACTTCTTCCATTTCATGGGCCCTTCTTTCGGCATGTATAACTCCTCTGGTAACTAAAAGGCGCACATTTTCAATAAAAGAGTTCTTTTCCATAGTTTCACCAATGGAATCCAATACTAAATTTAAAGCATCGTATTTGTAGCAGGCATGAAGAGTCTCCAAGAGTAATGCCACATAACCCTTCATAAATATGCTTCGAAACATCTTAATTGCTGAAGCCTTGCCGGGTTTGTCTCCTATACATGTTATATTCATCCCAAAAGGTTCCATAAGTTCCTTAAAGCGATTCGCTCCTCTTCCACTGGCCAAGATGGGAACACGGTGAAGGTATACAGGAATTGGACCCATCATTGCGGCATCAACAAAATCAATACCCTTACTTTGAATCAGTTCACTGACCTTTTCCTTAACCATAGGTGATGCAGCATTTACATCTACATAAAGATGTTTAGTATTAATAAAAGGTAAAACACTCTCAGCAACCTTTACTGCAACATTGGCAGTTACACAAGAAATGATTACCTCCGATACTTTTAATAGGTCTTCTACACTCTTCTGCAGAATAGCTCCTGATTCAGCAGATCGTTTTTGAATTAATTCACCATAAGGTTCTTTATCCCAAAAGATATCATAAAAATTTACCTCTTTTAGACCCGATTCTTTTAATCCTTTTGTTATACCAAAGGCTGCCTCTCCAAAACCTATAAAACCTATTATGGGCTGTTTCAATTTTATCCCCTTCCTTTTATATTAGTTTTGCTTTAACACACAGTTCTTCAGCCACATTTTCCAATTCTTTTACAATTTCCTTATTCAATGGAATACCTTCTTTCTTATATAAATTATAGTTGCGATTTTCAGGTTCCCCTGGTAGGAAGATTTCTTCAACACCCTTTAATTTCTGTGTATTTTTTACCTTATATACTAATTCATCTACTCTTGTATAGAAATCATTTATATCTAAAAATCGAGTAATATCAATAGCTAAAAAGTTGTTGCCTATTCCCGTAGGGCCAGATAAATCGGTAACACGTTTTACTTTACTATTGGCTTTTGAACCCGTTAGTATACCACAGAGAATATCAATCATCATCAGAATGTTAACTCCTTTGAATTCCCCTATAGAAACCAGACTACCCTTTAAAGCTTCATCAGGATCTGTAGTGGGCCTGCCTTTTTTATCTAACGCCCATCCAAGAGGAATCTTTTCTTTTTTTTTCTTAGCCAAGCGTATTTTCCCCCTGGCAACAGTAGTGAAAGCCATATCAAGAACTAGAGGTTCATCTTTTTTAGGTATACCAATAGCTATGGGGTTAGTTCCAAACAAAGCTTCCGTTCCTCCCCAGGGCGCAACTGCTGGAGCCGCGTTTGTAGTAATTATACCAATCATATTTTTTTGTGTTGCCTGCATTGCATAATAGGCCAGTACTCCCAGATGGTTAGAATTTTTTACTCCAACAAAACATATACCAGTTTTAGCTGCTTTTTCTACCGCAATCTGCATCGCTTTAACACCAATTACCTGACCAAATCCATTCTGGCCATCTATAAGAACTGTAGAACAATCTTCTCTTAATATCTTAATGTTTGTAATAGGGCATATTACCCCCGCCTTTATCCTGTCTATATAAGATTTTAATCGTGCAACTCCATGGGAATGGACACCACGTAGATCAGCAAACACTAATGTCGCGGATACCAAGGAAGCATCTTTATTGGGTAATCCCATCTTTTCCAAAATTTCTGTACAAAATTTTTTTAGTTTTTCTGAATCAATTTTTAATATGTACATCTTGAAAACCTCCTGAAAATACACATCTTCTACACGGTAACAACTGAAGTTATGTTTTTTTCCTAGCCAAATATTCTTGTATAAAGGGAGTTAACAATGAGATAATTATCAGAACTAAAAGGAACAAACAAATGGGGCGTGTTAAAAACAACTTCAAAACACTTCCACCTCTTGCCAGCACAAAAGATTGTGTTAATCCTTTTTCTGCAATTGGTCCCAATATAATCCCTAACACAACAGGAGCCGTATTAAATCCATAAATTCTCAGCAAATACCCTACAACACCAAAAAATACCATAATATATACATCAAACATGTTATTATTGATGGCATAAGACCCCATTATACCCAGTACTACAATAATTGGTACCAGTATATTGATAGGTGTCTTAACAACATGAGCAAAATGCCGTGAGCCATACAAACCAATAAACAGCATGAAAATATTTGCTATGAAAAGCCCAATCATAAAAGGATAGCTGATATGCGCATTAGCGGTAAACAGTTCATTCCCGGGCCTCAGCCCCTGTATCATCAAACCTCCCAACAAAATAGCCGTTACCGAATTTCCCGGAATACCCAGAGTAAGCAGTGTAATAAGGGAACCACCAGTAACACCATTATTGGCAGCTTCAGCAGCCCCTACAGCTTCACGCAAACCGGTACCATATTTTTCTGGAGTTTTTGAAAAACGTTTCCCCTCATTATAACCTAGAAATGCTGCAATGCTGGCTCCTGCTCCGGGTAGCATACCTATAAAAGTACCAATTATTGCCGAACGTATATAGGTAACAGGATATCTGTATAGATCTTTTAATGTGGGTTTTGTAATTTTAATACTGCTTGTATCGACTTCAACAATTCCACGTTTTTCAGTAACCATTATAAACACCTGTGAAATAGAAAATAGTCCAATCAAAGCGGGAACCAAACTAATTCCTGTTAGCAGCGATGACTGGTCAAAAGTAAAACGTGGATAGGCAAGCAGCGGATCCATCCCAACTGTTCCAAAAATAAGACCCAAAATACCAGAAATAATTCCTTTCAACATTGATTTCGCCGTAAGAGTTACAATAATTGTGAGTCCAAAGACAGCAAGCATAAAATATTCAGGAGGGCCAAACTTTAAAGCTGCCTTTGCAAGGGGAGGACCGATGAACAGGAGAGCAAATGCACTTAAGATTCCCCCCCAAAAAGATGCACAAATCGCTTCTATAAGCGCTTCACTCGCTCTTCCCTGTTTCGTCATTTCATGTCCATCTATTGCTGTTGCCGCTGCTGCTGGAGTCCCAGGAGTATGCAGCAAAATAGCTGTTATTGATCCTCCATAAATAGCTCCACAATACACAGAGGCAAGAAGGATTAGTCCCATTACAGGATTCATTCCATATGTTATTGGAATAAGCACAGCCACACCCATAGCCGCTGTAAAACCTGGAAGAGCTCCAAAGGTAATACCCATAGCAACCCCCAGGAAAGATATTATAAGGTTCTGCCAGGTTATTGCCATTTCCATTCCCAATTTTATGTTCTCAAACATATTTTCACCTCTTCAGATGTCTTTCGTAGCGTCAAATAAGACGCTA
>DFNM01000011.1 GCA_002376045.1 Firmicutes bacterium UBA3567 | reverse complement strand
GATCTTAAAAACAAATGGTTATCAGCCCGGCAAAAAAGACAGCTTATGGATATTTATGGATATTATAGAAGAATCAAATTTAAGGATAAAAGATACCTGTAAGATATTAGAGTTTAATCCAGACCGATATTACCGAAGGTATGGATTCCATCCAGATTGTAACACAGATTGCAACAGCAATCTTCTCAAACTCAGATATATTTATAACTAATGATAAAATCAAAAAATCAAAAAAACCCGGCTTCAAAAAAGCCATCTACAAATATGGCATTTATAGATTGCTTATCTGTTTCATAAGGTTTGCCATCTCTATTGCTGATTCAGCAGCATCTGCACCTTTGTTGCCTGCTTTTGTGCCTGACCTCTCTATTGCCTGTTCCAACGTATCCACTGTAATTACCCCAAAAATTACTGGTAGACCTGTTTGTAAAGAGGTTTGAGCGATACCCTTTGCAACTTCACTGGCTACATAGTCAAAATGGGGTGTAGCCCCTCTGATTACTGCTCCCAGACAGATTACAGCATCAAACCTGCCTTTTTCAGCTAATTTTTTTGCCATCACAGGTATCTCAAAGCTCCCAGGCACCCATACAATTTCTATGTCTTCTTCCTCTGCACCATGGCGTTTCAGGCTATCTAAGGCTCCATCAAGCAGTTTGCTGGAAAAAAATTCATTGAACCTGCTCACAACGATTCCAAACTTCAAACCCTGGGCCGTTAATTTCCCTTCATATGTTTTTATCATTTTCCTTCCTTCCTTTCTAATTCAAAATAATGTGCCCCAATTTTTGTTTTTTGGTTTTAAGATACTGCTCATTTACTTCATTCGGGCAGACCTCAATGGGAACTCTCTCCACAACATTCAGTCCATAACCCTTTAAACCTATTATTTTTCTGGGATTGTTGGTCAAAAGCCTGAGATCTTTAATCCCCAAATCCTTCAGAATCTGAGCACCAACTCCATAATCCCTTAAATCTGCAGAGAATCCCAGGGCTTTGTTTGCTTCCACTGTATCCATCCCTTTATCCTGGAGAGCATAAGCTTTTAGTTTATTAACAAGGCCTATACCTCTGCCTTCCTGTCTCATATACAAGAGGACTCCAACCCCTTCCTGGCTGATCATTTCCAGGGCTTTATCCAGCTGTTCACCGCAGTCACACCTTCTGGACCGGAAAACATCACCCGTTAAACATTCCGAATGCACCCGTACAAGGGGGGCTTTTACCTTTTTCAGGTCTCCTTTGACCAGTGCAAGGTGAGTATCCTTTGTAAGCCTGTCCTGGTAGGCTATTAACTTAAATTCACCGTGTTTAGTTGGTAAAGTTGTTTCTATCACTTTTTCGATAAACTTTTCTTTTTTCCTTCTATACTTTATCAAATCCGCTATTGTGATAATCTTAAACCCAAATTTTTCAGCAAAAGCTTTAAGTTCAGCTACCCTGGCCATTGTTCCATCCTCTTTCATAATTTCACATATCACACCTGCTGGATAAAGCCCCGCCAGCCTGGCAAGGTCCACTGCTGCCTCGGTATGCCCTGCCCTTCTCAATACTCCCCCCTCTTTAGCTATCAAAGGGAAGATATGGCCCGGTCTCCTCAAATCCTCGGGTTTCGTATCGGGAGCAATCAATGCCTTGATGGTTTCTGCTCTTTCATAAGCAGAAATGCCAGTAGTAGTTGTTTTGGCATCAACGGAAACGGTAAAAGCTGTTCCCATGTTATCGGTGTTATTTAAAACCATAGGTGAAAGTTGTAGTTCTTCAGCTCTTCTCTTTGTTATAGGAACACATATCAAGCCTCGGCAGTGTTTGGCCATAAAATTAACCGCTTCAGGTGTTGCCTTTTCTGCTGCTACAATCAAATCTCCTTCATTTTCTCTATCTTCGTCATCAACAACAATAATCATTTTCCCAGCTTTTATATCTTCAATTGCTTCTTCTATTCTATTAAACATTTCAATACCTCCCTTTGCTTAAAATCCCCTTTTCTTTAAAAAATCTAAATCGATTCTGGTTTTTTCCTCTCTCATATTTAAATATTTTTCTATGTACTTGCCTACAATATCAACTTCAAGATTAACCAGATCTCCAACCCCTTTAAACTTGAGATTGGTGTTTTGTATGGTATGGGGAATAACGGATATTCCAAAGCTTTCACTATCAACTAATGCAATAGTTAAACTGATACCATCTACCGCTATTGAACCCTTTTTTACAATGTATCTCATTACTTCCCGGGGAGGCTGTATTCTGAAAATTACTGCATTGTCTTCTTTTATTGTAGAAATGATTTTTCCAACTCCATCAACATGTCCCAAAACCATGTGCCCACCGAATCTTCCATCGGCTCTCATGGCTCTTTCTAAGTTTACTGCACTTCCTACCCGCAGCTTGCTGAGGTTTGTTTTGCGGAAAGTTTCCGGCATTACATCAGCGGAAAAGGAATTTCTATTGAAATCTGTAACAGTCAAACACACACCGTTTACACTTATGCTGTCACCGTGTTTTATATCTTTCACTATTTCGGATGCCTTTATTGCCAACACAAGAGAGGAAAAACCCCTTTTAATTTCTGCAACTTCACCTACTTCTTCAACAATCCCGGTAAACATGTTACACCTCCCGGTAACAAGGATAACCTTCAATCAAAATGTCATTTTCAAAGTGTGTAATGTTAATTTCACTAACTTTTATTGAACTCTGAACCTTTGTAATACCCTTTCCGTCAACAGGTGTTGGAGCATTCCTTCCTCCTATAATTTTAGGGGCTAAAAAAATTAAAATTTTGTCAACCAATCTAGCCTCTAACAAACTCCAGTTCAATGTCCCTCCACCCTCAACAAGAATACTGGTAATACCCTCCTGAGCCAGTTTCCTAACCAGTTTGTAGAGATCAACTTTCCCCCTACAATCCTCAAGTATTTTTACCTCAACCCCTCTTGCCTTTAACTCCTCGAGTTTTTTTTCAGACGCCCTGGAAGTAGTGGCAACAATTACCGGAGCGGAAGCTATGTCTTTCAGCATCTTTGCCTCAAGAGGTATTTTCGCCTCCGAATCCACCACAATCCTGACAGGATTTTTTTTGGGAAAGTCCCCCAGTCTTGAGGTGAGCAGTGGGTCATCCTTCAGCACAGTATTAATTCCAACCATTATTCCATCATAACCAGTTCTAAGGTAATGCACGTATTCACGGGATTTGCTGCTGCTAATCCACCTGGATTCACCCGTAGCAGTGGCAACCTTGCCATCAATGCTCATTGCAGCTTTAATTGCAATGAAAGGCATATGGGTTGTAATGTTTTTTATGAACACCTCGTTGAGTTTTCTGGCTTCTTTTTCTAACACTCCTGCTTCTACCTCGATCCCTGCCTTCTTAAGGATTCTTATGCCTTCTCCAGATACCAGAGGATTGGGGTCTTCCATTGCAACAACTACTTTTTTAATTCGGGCCTCTATAATTGCATTCACACAGGGTGGGGTTCTCCCGTAATGGGAACACGGTTCCAGGTTGACATAAAGTTCTGAACCCGCAGCTTCTTCACCCGCATTCTTTATTGCATCAACTTCCGCATGGGCCTGACCAGCTGCTTTATGGAATCCTTCTCCAACTATTTTGCCATCTTTAACCAAAACAGCTCCGACCATCGGGTTTGGATTGGTAAAACCCCAGCCTTTCCTGGCCAGCTCGAGAGCCCGTCTCATGTATTTTTCGTCCTCCATTCAAACACCTCCAAAAAAATGCCCTGAACAAGGTTCAGGGCATTCCGGTTCCTTTATCCATCTTCTCCCATCCAGACTATACTGTCGGCTCTGGAATCTAACCAGAATCCTGCCTTTCGGCTCGCGGGCTCGTCCCTTGCGGGCTTTACCGCCGGTCAGGAATTGAAGGCTAAAGCCTTCTCACCTTGCCCCGAAGATTTATCGAATTGTTTTAATTATTATACCACTTTATTAATTTGTATACAAGATTACTTCTTTAGCAAACTTATTTCTTTGATAAAAAAATTGAGTATTTCCCAGAACTGTTTGCCTCTGTGAATAAAATCCTTTAAGCTCCTCCCCGTCTCTCTATGTTTCATTTGAACGGGAACTTCCTGTATGCTGAATCCACATTTTACAGCTTTAATCGTTAAAGCCACTTCTGCGCTGAAACCTTCCGCAAAGTTATCAATATGAGCAACAACCTTCCTGTTAAGAACCCTCTGACCTGAAAGAGATGCGCCAAACTTCTTCCCGGTAAAAGTATAAATACCAAAGGATGCAAGGTTTTTAACCATACCAAACCCGCCTTTTCTCTGCGGTAATGGGAATTGAGCCACCGTCATATCAGCCTCTCCTCTTTTTACTGGTCCAATCAACTTGGACACCTCAACAGCTGAAGCTCCTACATCTGCATCCAAAAAAACCAGTATCTCTCCTTTAGCGGCCCTGACACCGGTAGTTAAAGCATGCCCCTTACCAAGATTTTTTGTGTGTCGGATGACTCTTGCTCCTGCTTTTTTTGCTTTTTCTGATGTTTTGTCTTCAGACCCATCATCAACTACAATAACTTCATCAATATCCTTTAATTTTTTGACAGCACATACTGTTTCTTCTATGTATTCTGATTCATTATAGGCTGGTATAATGACCGATATCAAATGACACCAGTCTCCTTTTAAAAATAAAAATATCTTATTCTTATTCTTATTATTACCTTGTAATGCAAATTATAAACAAACCTCCCCTGGGCTACCGGGAAGTTTTTAGAAAAGCCATTATCTTTTTAATTAGTTCATTGTAGTCTCCAGCTGATTCTGATAATTTCTCCATAGGGCACCTGCCATCTTTGTTTCTGTTTAATATATAGGGCACAATCCTTTCATAATCAACTTCTATGCTTTGCCCTTCAAGTATTTTTTTCGCTTCCAGGCTGATCACCTTTGCAAAAACACCCTCTATTTCATGAGCAGCACATATCATAGCAGCAGCTTTTCCTATAACTTTATCGGCCAGCACACATCCCTGCAGCTTGCTGCCGAATTCATCTACCAGTTCAATAACAGGTCTGATTCCTCTGGTGTTTTTTTTGCTCAATACTTTCCCATCTTTAACCAATACAGCAGTTAATCTATCGTCTTTTTTGAGTTCTTCTTTAGCCAGCAACAAATCGGAGTTCATCCAGCAACCCTCCTAACTTTCGCAACCCTTACCTATATTATGGACCCGGCCATCAGACATATTTCATTCGGATGTTCTATCATTTCTGCATCTACTATAACCGAAGTCGGCGCTTTATTTGCCTGCACAGAGCTGCTTGAAATAGTAGACCCTGATTACCCCAGTCCGCCATTTGTCATTCCAAAATCATTCCCAGCCTGCATACTCCAGTAACCGTAGCGCTCCTCCTAACAATGAAATTGTGCCACCGCTCCAGCCCGGTTAACATAACCGCCCCTGGAGGAGCTATATTTTCCCTGCTTTCAGCAGCTTGTCATATTCTTCCCTTATAGCTTTCACAATTCTTGAGTCAACAGAAAAACGGGTATAGTTGATTTTAGAAACCGGCATTATGCCGGCAAGTGCGTTTGTAACAAAAACATACTGGGATTTCATAAGATGCTCTACATTATATCTGCCAGTGGCAACCCTTAAGCCCAGCCTTTTACTCATTTCAATGATCAGAGAACGGGTAATCCCCGGAAGTATTCCACATTCAACAGCAGGCGTATAGATTACATCATTTTTCCCCCAGAAGATATTGCTTATAGAACACTCGCACACATGCCCGCTGGTATTCAAAAACAAACAATCATTATACCCTTTACGTCGTGCAAGTTCCCTGGCCAGTATGTTTTCCAGATAATTTGTTGATTTAACCCGATACATCAGCGAGTACTGGTTCCTTTTTATACCAGAAATCACCAGCCTGAACCCCTCAATGTAGTGCTTCTCAGTATAAGGGTTTTCCCTGGTAGTCACGATTGTATTGTACACACCGTTAGACTCCTTACAGTAAGTTATTCTCAATGCTCCGTCTTTCAAATTATTTGCCGCCACAAGCCTCCTGCAAAGGTCCTGCAGGCTTATAACATCCATCTTAAATTCCATTGAAAGAACTCTGCATGCAGAAGCCATTCTTTCTATATGTCTGTGAAAAAAACACAGCCTTCCGTTCTTTACCCTGACGGTTTCAAATAACCCCCAGCCAAAGAAAATTGCCTGGGAATTGGCAAGTAATCTGGCTTCCGAATTTTTAACTAACTCTCCGTTTAAAACCAAATAATCTATCTCTATCTTCCCCTTTCCAAAGTTAAAGCTTCTATCAGAGCTTTTGCTTTGTGCAGAGTTTCCTGGTACTCATCTTCAGGGTCAGAATCCCATACTATTCCGCCACCTACCTGAAAATATGCGGTATCGCCCTTTATAACTATGGTTCTAATAGCAATATTGGTGTCTACAGTTCCATCAAATCCAATATATCCTATACAACCGGTATATACATTCCGTTGAGTTGGTTCCAGTTCATCTATAATCTCCATCGACCGAATTTTAGGCGCACCGGTTATTGAGCCTCCCGG
Source organism: Firmicutes bacterium UBA3567 (assembly GCA_002376045.1). GTDB lineage: Bacteria > Bacillota > Thermosediminibacteria > Koleobacterales > UBA3567 > UBA3567. The sequence goes on along the minus strand of DFNM01000011.1, from coordinate 11,823 downwards.
AAACGCATATTTCAAACAGTCTATCTCGTGATAATTATCATCGAGTTCTGCTGTAATAGTAGCAACGAGGTGATAAACCGTTGCATATTCTTCCAGGTGGAATAATTCCAGCACCTTTACGCTACCCGTTTTTGCAACGCGTCCCAGGTCATTTCTCTCCAGGTCAACTATCATAAGCAATTCTGCTTTATCTTTCTCGCTGTTAAGCAAACTTTCGCGGTACATTTTATCTTCTTCCAAAGAATTCCCCCTGGGCCTTGTACCCTTTATGGGCCGCGTCTGAACAACCCTGTCTTTTATCTGTATAAATCTCTCCGGCGAACTGCTTAAGACCTGGGTATCACTGAAATTTAGAAAAGCGGCAAAAGGGGCGGGATTCAGACTTCTCAGCCTGGCATAGATACTGTAAGGAGTGTGGTTTATTTTGCACTGGAATCTCTGGGTTAGATTTACCTGGTATACATCTCCGGCTCTTATATAGTCTTTGGCTTTTTGAATAGCCTTTAAATACTCTTCTTTAGTAAAATTGCTCTTTAAGGTGCTTCTATCAGGTAAATTATCCCGCGCAACCTCGATTTCAACACCTTTCTTCTCAGCTTTTTTAATTCTTGCATAGATGTTTTCAGCAACTTCTTCCGCCTCTTTACCGTTAATCCCTAATGCAACTATATATTTTTCATTATGAACATGGTCAATAACAATAATCCCATCATAAAATCCCAGATAACAGTCGGGTATATTCACATCGTCTTCCGCCGTCCTGGGTAAATTTTCAATGTGATGGCACAAATCATACCCTAAATAGCCTACAGCCCCTCCAATAAACGGCAAATCGGTGGCATTTTCTGTTCTGTATAGCTCGATGTGCTCTTTCAATACTTCAAATGGGTCTCCATGAACTTTAATAATTGCTTTATCCCTTATTATTTCTATGCATCCGTTTTTGCTCTTGAATATTAAAAAGGGATTTGAACCTATAAAGGAGTACCTCCCTAGTTTAGCATGGTCCATACCGCTATCCAGGAAAAAGCTATGGTCATCATACCGGAATACCGTATATATCTGGAAAGAACTTAAGCTTGTGTCCAGCTTTTTTGCATACAACTTTTAATACCCCCTACCTTTTGGAACGCCTGATGAAGTTCTCCAGCAGTTCATGGCCTTGCTCGGTAAGAATAGCTTCCGGATGGAACTGTACTCCCTCTATCATATATTCTTTATGCAATATGCCCATTATTTCCCCGTCACAGGTTACAGCCGTAACTTCCAAACAATCAGGCAGGGTGTCCCTGTCTATTATCAGTGAATGGTACCTGGTCACATTCAGCGGATTCTTCAAACCTTCAAAAACTCCGATATTCTTATGGATTATACTGTGGACCTTACCATGGACCGGTTCTCTGGTCTTTACTATCTTTGCCCCGAAAACCTGTCCTATTGCTTGATGCCCCAGACAGATGCCCAGAATGGGAAACCTGTCCTTAAACTCCCTTACAACATTCATGGAAATACCTGCTTGATTTGGAGTACACGGGCCCGGTGATATGACAACCAAATCGGGATTTAAGGCTTCAACCTGGTCAAGTCTTATTTCATCGTTTCTATACACCAGCACTTTTTCATTTAATTCTCTAAAATATTGAACCAGGTTATAAGTAAAGGAATCATAATTATCTATCATCAAAATCATAAGCACCGCTCCTTCTCAAACTTGCAGAGCTGCCATTAGTTCGCGGCACCTTAATTTTACTACATTGGAATCCTTTTCTCAACAGATTTTCTCCTTTTGCCAATTCATACTTCCAGTTTTTTGGGGAATCCTCATCTTTTATCTGGCACTACAGCCAAAACATTCATTTCAAGTTCCGTATTAAAAAGGTTTCTATAATGCTTTTTTACCAGATTGACATATCCTGAAGGTAATGGTTTCCCCTGATCAACGGCTTTATCCACATATCCAAACCCCCAGTTGTAACCTATAAGCACCTGATACAGATTTCCTTCGTATTTATCTACCAGAAACTTCAAAATATATGTACCCATCTGAATATTTTTCTGGATATCAAAGAGTGTTGCTTTACCCTTATATTCTATTCCCATAGCCCTGGCCCAACCAGGTGCATATTTGGCCCTGATCTGCATTAATCCGGTATCATCGAGGGTTCCTACACATTTTACATTGAATCGACTCTCTGCTGCTATTATAGCATATATCAGTTTTTCAGGTACATTATATTTTTTACTGTGTTTTTTTACACTGTTCATAATCAAAAGAATCTCTTGATCTGATAGGTTTTTATTGTAGTCTTTAATTTTATAAAACAGGTTACCTCTCACACCCACCACATGAAATTTTGTTTTGCTGTCATACAATTTCTCTATATTTTTATCTATATTACTTCGCATATCCATCACATTCAGGGGATTCAAAACCAGAGAAGCCGAGATCGCAACTGCCATCATCAAATTAGCCAATGGGCTTTCCTCCTTTCTTTACAGCAATTTTTACCATAATATGACATATTTATACATACACACTAGAAAAGTATATATTATTGAATTGGTAAAGTCAACTTGCATATTATCAAACATTAAAACACATACTAAATACCGCCATAAAACTGGGGGTATGCTCAAATGAAAAGGTTTTTTTTATCTTCACCAATTCTGCTGTATATAATCATTTTTTTATCGTTTTGCAGTATTGGCTTTAAAAATCCCGATCCACCCTATCCCATGTGCCAATGTTTTAATGAAAGGGTACTCAAATATCAAAAACCCCTTTTAAAAGGATCCGATGTATTGGATCTGCAAAAACAGCTAAAAAGATTGGGATTCTACAAAGGAAAACTCGATGGTATTTATGGAAAAAAAACCTACACAGCCGTCATAAAGTTTCAAAAATCATGCGGGATTTCAGCAGATGGAAAGGTGGGATTTTATACCCGATTAGAACTCACCAGAGCATTTGATGAACCAGTTTCTAAAAAGAGCAGTGATACCCCTCCTCCAGGTGAAATAGCCATTTTGATTGAAATCGACAAACTGAGACTAACCGTGCTGTCCAATGGCAAACCATATAAGCAGTTTCCTGTAGCCGTCGGAAAATTCGATTCTCCCACACCCATCGGAAACTGGAAAATAACTCAAAAAGCAAAATGGGGAGATGGTTTTGGTTCCAGATGGATGCGAATAAATGTTCCATGGGGAATATATGGAATTCATGGAACTAACAAACCCTGGTCCATTGGAAATTTTGTTTCTGCTGGATGTGTCCGTATGTTTAACAGTCATGTTGAACAGCTTTACAGCTGGGTTGAAATAGGAACACCTGTAGTTATTACCGGGGGATCCTATGGGCCTTTTACATATGGTAGGAGAACCCTTGTAAAGGGTGATAAAGGGTCAGATGTGGTAGAAGTTCAGAAAAGGTTAAAAGGCTATGGCTATTATGACAGCAAAATAGATGGTATTTTTGGCTGGAAAATGGAAAAGGCAGTTAAAGACTTTCAAAAAGATCATGGAATGAAAATCACTGGTCAGGTTACTGGAGAGGTCTATAATAAGCTGGGGATCATCCGATTCGAGTAAAAACATATTTAAAATTTTTATCTCTTGAAAATCAGCAGAAACTGTGTTAATATATATATTGCCAATTAAACAGTGCCGAAGTGGCGGAACTGGCAGACGCGCTAGGTTCAGGGTCTAGTGGGGTTACACCCGTGGGGGTTCGAATCCCCCCTTCGGCACCATGTATATCAAGGGTTTTAGAGTTGGAAGTAATTGTATTTGTTATTAAAAAACGCTTTTACTAATATTCTATCAACTTGCGGAAAAATCGAGTAGGAAGTAAAAGATTAATTCATTTATCGTCCTCTCACACCGCTGTACGTATTGCTCGGTATGAAGGGTTCGTTAGGAATTAGTGCTGCATTAACCAACTTGAATAGTTTTTAGGAAATAATTGGAACCTGATGAAAACACTCAGAGCAAGTTTTTTCTTTGGTTCAATGGGTGCCCAAACTGCTAAACAACTGCTAAAAAAGAGACTTTTTCCAAGTCGCATTTCTTCTCTTAAATATGAATATGGCGCATAAATATTCTATATTTTACCAAAGTATAGATGCCATTATGAGATACAGCACTAGTGTAGTAAAGAACACTTCGGTGTAAGACTTATAAGGCCTAATTTCTCAAGATACCTTTTTGTAAGGGTTTTGTCGAGTATTTGGCTATTGGATATTCTCCAGTAGCCTTTTCTCGTATTAGCGTATTTCCATGCATTATTATCTTTCATTCCTAGTTTGACTAAATTGCCGTGCTTCGTCTTGATCTTCTTCCATTGCTTCCAAAAGCAATCCGGATTCTCCACCCCATTCACCTGTCAAGGTCTCTGATAGTCCTTTCATGTCTGCTATCCCAAAGTAATTAACCTACGGATAATATCCAAGGATTTTCTTTATGTTTCTTAAAAGAAGACATTATTTATAACCACACATTTGAACCCTCGGGTTTTTTCTTTACTGTATTTTTAAGGTTTAACATTCCAGCAGACAAAACAGCAATTTTCACATCACAACATAAACATCACGGTTTAGACCCAGCAAGCCAAGAATTCTATCAATAGACTCTTCATAGGGTATGCCAGGAATAACACGATATTTTCTGTTACAATGAGCCTGGATTGAAAAACAGTTTATCCATAATGTTATCAAAGAGAAATCTACTACATATATGATTGACTCCAAGACTGACTTTTAACTGAGCTTAGAACTTTTACCCTATACACAATGCCCACGCTGGACTCACCTCAAAAAAGGGATGGTTCTTAACCATCCCTTTTAAAAGAGCATATTTTATTTGTTAAACAGTCGATAGAGCATAACTGCAGCCTGGGCTCTGGTAGCCTTTACTTTGGGTTTGAATGTTTTATCTCCCATTCCCTGTATTATTCCCTCTCTCAGAGCAGTTGATACCGCATTTTGGGCCCATGCCGCTATATCATTAGCATCTTCAAATACCGCAAGTTCCGCTTTATCAGCAGGTCTGTAGCCTTCCCTTAAGAGCACCCTTGCTATCATAACAGCCATCTCTTGCCGGGTAATCAGGCCGTCAGGATCAAATTTGTCGGCACTCCTGCCTGTAATTACACCACTGTTATATGCTGCAGCCACTTCATCTGCATACCATTTCTGGGATTCAACATCAGTAAATGGGTGACTGCTGCTCATGCCTTCAAGGTTCAAAAGCCTGGTAAGTAGGGCTGCAAATTCCGCCCTGGTGACGGGTGCAGCAGGGTCAAAAGCGGTTTCTGTTCTTCCCTTTATTATTCCCTTGCCAGCAAGGAGCTCTATTTCCTTTTTGGCCCACGGGTACTTACCCAAATCGGAAAACTCTCTGACTGAGGGTTTGGCAAAATAGCTGCTGAAGTGCATGGTCCTAAACCTGACCTTCCCTGTTGCTTCATCGTATTTACCGCCGACCGGAGTTACCGTCCCATTTTCCTCAATCAAAAACACCGTTAGTTCCTCTTTTAATTCCTTATCTCCCGGCTTGTAGGGTATCGCTACTTCTATGGGTTTGTTAAACTGCCTTATCTTCTGCCCGCCAGCGACCGCATTCAGGTCCACAACTATAGAGTTTTCAGGGATGCTGTTTCTCAGTGTTTCAGGTATCTGCATTCTGTCAATTTTTCTTGCCCTAAAAGATATGATACCAGTTCTGTCATTTATACCATCTTTATCCAGGCTTTCCGCATCTACTCTAAAATCAGCAACCCCTGTCCTGATCTCCAATGCATCGACACCGGCCTCCTTGACAGTGTTTAATGCTCCCACTGGTAATTCTACTTCTACTTCACGTATGCCTTCAACGGTTAGAACATTTACTACCACAATCGGCTTGATATTCCTGTTTGGTTTTATTTCATTTTCCATGAGTTTTTCGGCGATTTCCCTGGCATTTTCTGCTGCTGTTTTCGCTGCTGTCTGCAGGTTGGCTGCATCAGCTCTTGCTGTAACTTTTTCTTGCTCGATATTGAGTTCATCCTTTTGCAGCTCACTCGTTGCCGCTTTCTGTATAGCTTTTTCTGCAACATTAATGATTTTGTCAGCAAGCAGTATTTTTTCTCTACTGCTTTCTATATTATCATCTACTGCTTTATAAAGCCCTCCGACCCCTTCAATCATCTCTTTTACAGCATTTATGCCTGTTTCTCCTGCATCGAGTTTTTCTAGTAGATTATTACTCATATCCAGTAATTCAAGTGTTTTCTCTACTATCTCCTCTACCGCCTTTTCATCTTCAGCAGCATCTGCTACGGTAATCAAGCTTTTAATTATCTCTGAATGTACAGCAACTGCTTTTCCGGCCTTTTCAGAAGTTACAACCTTTTCCGATGCCAGTTTTGCTGTTTCAACGGCATCAAGCACACTCTCCAAAATGGTATCCTTATTATGGTCTGACGCAGATTCTATCATTGTAGCTACAGCTGTCATCAGCTTTTCCGTTGATTCTACAACCTTTACGGCCGTTTCTTCCCCTTGAATTATTTCAGCTGCTTTTCTCAGGGATTTAGCGATTCTGTTCGCCGTTTCCGAAAGGTTTCGAACACCTTCTTTACTCCTGACTTTTTCTGCAGCTTTAAGCAGGTTATGTGATGCATTAACCGCAGCTTCACCTATCTCATCTTCTGCTGCATCTGAATTGTTTACAACATCCTCTACTTCCTCTGCTGCTTTCTCAGTAGTGTCTCTGTCTGTTTCCCTATCCTTATCATCATCTTCAGCATCGCCACCATGCTCTCCGGCATCTCCAGGCTCTTCAGTATCTATAGGCTCTTCAGTATCGCCGGGTTCTTCAGTATCTATAGGCTTTTCAGTATCTCCAGCAGGAGTGATTTTGTAGGTAGTGAAGTGGTATACCGGGATAATCAACATATCAGGGGTTTCGCCCTCTGCAGGCACATAATTCATGCTGTCTACATTAATATATTCAGCAATATCACTAACGGCGTTTCCATCGTTGTCAAAAACCTCCAGGCTAATCATCTGCCTGAAGTTATCTTGTGTAAGCTGCACACCAAGCACTTCTGAAACATTATAGAATGTAATGGTTGCATCCTTGTCAGCAAGGAAGCTTAAAACATCGGTATCAATACCTGCTGCCAGCTGGTTGTAATCATGATCTGCAGATATATTCATAGCCTGCTGAAGCTTTGCAAGCTGTGGTTCACCGTTTTCATCCGTTGCCAGGAAATCCAAGGGATTTGCCTCGCTTCCTATCTCAATGCTGCCTATCTTGCCGCCGTCATCATCCTGCAGGGTAAATTTAACTCCTGGAACAGTACGCAGATTGTCAAAGGAATCAAGCTGTGGTTCAACTACAAGTATTAACCCTGCCTGTTCTGGCTGGGGAGGGTAGATGTTAACAAAAGCAAGCCGCACTTCATCTGTATCCTCTGAAGTATCGGTGAGCACAAATGGTGGAATATCTGCTCCTGCAGGCAGTCCGGAAAGCCTTACAGCAACAGGCAGGTAATTGTTGTTGTTAGAATTGGCTATATCAACAGAGAAGAGATAGACTCCGGACTCGATTTCATCTCCTCCTACAGGCTCATTATACACTGCACCTGTTACGGTAAAACTACCACCTGCATCCAGTGCTCCAAATTCAGCCTCAAGGCTGCACCCCGGGGGAAGTCCCGACAGGCTGAAGGTGAGGGTGTCGCTTTCCCCATTAGGCCGGTAGTAGTAGACACCATCAGCATCACCATCTTCGAAAATTACCCGAACGGCAGCCGGAGGCTCAGAGGGATGTCGCCTGTTGTGCCATCTTCCTCTTCAGCAGTTCTGAAGCCGAGTCTGTAAAATTCAGAATCATTACCCGCCAGATCCTTAACGGCACCGTCATCTATATAGAGCGCATAAACTTTATCCTGCTGCAAACCTGGATGGATAACTGTTAAGGTATCTGTTGCTTCATCAAAAACAACCTGCTGGATTGGAACATCAACATTTTCGTTTTCCTGCCGAAGGGTCAGCAAAGAAGCTAAATTATCGCAGGGTACAACATCTTCGCTGAAGGTAACTGTTATCGGCTGATCCAAAGGCACATTCCAAGCCCCGGGAGGAGGATCTGTGTTTACAACCACTGGTGGTGTAGAATCTATTTCGAAGCTTACCATTTTTTCTTCTGAAGTGTTGCCGGCATAATCAATGGCCCTGACGCTCAGCTGATACTCTCCATCGAGTAAAACCGGTGTCAGGTAGTGAAAATTATAATTCGGCGCCGATCCGCTGAAAGTTGCAAGGTTCCAGACTTCATCCGCTGCCCAACCTTCTGACGAATCGTCCCAATATACCTTTTGCGCAACGGAAAGCAGGGAAACTTCTACCTGCTTCAGGCTTTCTTCAGTTATAGAACCGGTAACGGTTAAGCGGATTCTGAAAAGTCCCCCATCTCCTGACGGCGACGTTATGCTGACCTGTGGAGCCTGGGTATCCTGTGCTTCACCCGTTTGAAAGCTAAAGGAAATATCACTTGTTGTCTCATTACCGGCCGTATCCTTTACAGCTCCTGCAGGTATTTCTACGGTATACCAGGTACCTGCATTTAAATCGGTAGTGGGATTGAGCTTTAAAACGTCTCCCTCTATAGTTTTGCTAAAGGAAATGTCTCCACCAATACTTATGCTGTCAAAACTACTCCCCTGTTGAATTGGTTCATCAAATTTCACGGTAATTGTTATGTTTCGGGGCACTCCTATTTCATTATCATCAGGGATTGTGTCAAGCACTCCAGGTGGTGTCGTGTCGGGCACCTCTACCGTAATGGAAAGGGCCTTCTCCGTCGTGTTACCCAGTTCATCTGTCACTTGTACGGTGAAATTGAATGTGCCCCCATGTGTTGGGGTGCCGGAAATTACCCCCGTACCGCTGTTAAGTCCAAGACCTGCCGGCAGGCTGCCGGAAACTATGCTCCACGTGTAGCTTCCGCTGCCACCCGTGGCTTCCAGTTGAGCGCTGTAGCTTTCTTCAACTGCAGTTCCCGGAAGCGCTGATGTAGTTATTTCAAGAGGAATGCTTTCACTGCCCGTCGTGAAACACCATGTGGTTGTAAAGCCGTTACCATCCACATCGGTTACGGCATCATTATCAATACGAACCTCGTATGAGGTCCCTGGTTTGAGGTTTTCATGCATAATAACCAGGGTATCGTTGTTTACAGACGTTGTTTCAAGGGTCACATCGGTAGTTACGATGTCATAATCATAGGGATTGTCATCAATACCAATGTATCCTTGATACCCATCAATAAGCTGAACTGTCTCATTGAATACAATCCTCACGGGTTCATCCACGGCCACACCAGTTTCGTAAGGCGCAGGGCTGCGAGTGACAACGGCAGGGCCGCTGCCCGTATAATTTGATGCCACATTCAAGGAAACGTCTTTATATACGGCCTGTGTCCCGTCACTGGCTTCCAGGGCAAAGCTGTAACTGCCCGCTGCAGAAGGATGGCCGTACAGTTCTCTGCCAGACACAATATTTATACCGCCAGGCAGTGAACCGGAATAGAGAGACCACTGGACGCTTCCAGTCTTAGACTGCCCAGGCAATTCAGCAAAGTATTCTAATCCGCGATAGCCTTCTGCAAGCGTCGGCGATGTAATGGAAAGTTCCGTAGTAATCTCCTCGCCTGTAAACTCACCTACCAACCAGGGCTGGAAGTCGATATTGCCGCTGATAGCATCACCATAATTAATGTCATCGTGGGTTGGGCCGTGAGGATCTCCCCAGAAGTTAAGCGGCGCGTCTAACTGGCCTACTCCATTATGGACTATACCAGAATTGTTGTTGACGATGTTGTTCCATTTTACCTTTATCCAATCCCCGTCTGCACCCGTTCCCAATTTGATACCGGCGCCCGTGTTCCCGGAAATGGTGTTCTTCTGAACATAGACAGTTCCGCTGCTATGATTCTCAATATAAATGCCGTCACTACAGCCGGAAATAATGTTGTTTTCTAGATAGACCAGGCCGCCAGCCATTCCACTAACGGAGATTCCGCGACTTGCTCCGGTTATGGTAAAACCAGTTATGCGGCGGGTTCCGTAACTGTCGGATGCCGGCTGGATGGCAAAGCCGTCACTCGCAGCAGGCTGAAGAATTGTCACTTCCGGTCCATTAAGCGAGGTGATAGTCACATCCTTAGTGACCACAACACTCTCGTTATATGTGCCGTCGTGGACAATGATGGTATCGCCATCATTTGCCACCTGCAAGGCTTTTGTAATTGTACTGTATGGATTGGATTCACTGCCGTCTCCCGCCGTATCGCTGCCGTCATCATCCACATGGATTCCTGCAGGAGGAATTGCTGCGGTTGTAAAATTCAGGAGCTCAGAATTCGAAGTGTTATACATGTTGCCTGCATCATCCCTTACGGCATCTGTCGGCAGGTAAAGGGTATATTGTGTAGAATGCTCAAAAGCATCATGGTTGATGGTAAGGGTACTTCCCTCTATTATACAGCTGATTCCCCCCACCGGATTTCCGGCATTATCTTTGATTTCAATAAGATTAAACTGTCCCCCCTGCTGGACAGGCTCGCTGAATGTTACCGTGATGGGTGCATCCACCGCAACACCAACCGCTCCATCCTGAGGTGAAGTGGCACTGACACTCGGAGCCTGGTTATCTACATCGGCGCTGGCAGAAACCTCATATGTCTCGTCATTATCGGGATCATAGTAGACAGTAAAGTCGTCATAAAATGCAGTAACGCCCAGAATGTCACTGTCATCATTCGAGCTTCCTGCCGGTCCCGAAAGCGTAAAGTGGCCTCCGAACTCACCACTGCTGCCGGAGAGGGTTACATAGATAGGATCTGAACCATAACTGAAGCACTCTGCCTTTACAGTAACACTTCCGCTTCCCTTTGCCGCATCGTATAGTGTTACATTTACCGTATCATAGGATTTATAAACTGACCTGTTCAGCTCCATAAAGACCGTCGTGAAACTCCAGGTCACCAGTGAATTAGGGTTGCCTGCCAGGTCCTCAACCGCTCCGGCAGGAACGGTCACCGTGTAGGTTTCGTTCCAGGCAAGGGAGGAATATAACGTCAACTCTAACCTGTTATTAACAATTTGTTTTGAAGTGATGTTTACTGGGCTGCCATAATGATCGACAATACTGATCTCATCAGACTTGCTGCCCCATTTAATTGGCTCGTCAAAAACTGCACTTATACTGGAAATACCCGGGTCGACACCCTTCGCGTCGCTGGCGGGGTCGTGAGAAACGTGTCCTGGCGGAGTGTCATCTACAGTAGCAGTATCAGTAGCGGTATATGGCCCGTTATCATATCTAATTGTAATCGTGTCCCCGTTACTTACCTGAAGTTTATCAGCCCCGTCGTCGGATTCCTCTGCCGACAGAGAAAGCATCCCTTGGAAAATACCCGTGCTTACGCCGGTTTCCACAAGCTCTACGGTGATAACTGCGGCATCAGTGGTGCTATTAACATTGACGGTTACAGTGTCCTGAGCCGAGGCATTCTTATTGGCTGTTACGTCTGTAACAGTGACGGTGACCATTGAACCCGTCCTGTAGTACGGCGCGTCAAGCTGCACCACCACCGTTGTTTCGGCAAAGACAGGTTGTGGAGGAATAATGAACATTATTTGAGTTAAAAGAAAAATCACTACTGTTAACAACGAGATTTTTTTGCAGTCTTTTTTCAACTGTTAAAACATCTCCCTTCTTTTTTTAGTTTAAAATGAATTGTAATACCTTTCTTTAATCGAGTAGCTAGAAG
>DFNM01000045.1:357-20242 GCA_002376045.1 Firmicutes bacterium UBA3567 | reverse complement strand
TGACCAGGATAAGCTTGCCGTCGGGTTGGTCTTTGAGGCGGGTCCAGGTTTTCAGGGATATCTTGGCTTTGTATTCCCCATACTGTTCTATTTCTTCGGGTAATATACCCAGGCTTGAGGCTATCTCTCTTATGGGTTTTAGTCTGGCCTCCTGGGCTATCTCAATGTCGCTTTTCAATTGTCTATACCTCCTTCAAAAAATCTTTATTAAGATTATATATAATTTTGATGGGCATATCAATTTAACCCTTTTTTATATTCCTTTAGGAAAAGGGTGCCTGTAACTTGTGAAAATGCATCTCTAAAAAAGTTTAATTATTGCGAAAAAATGTCTTTTTTATTAGAATTTTAACCAAGCCTGGGCGGTTGCAGTTATTCCGTTCGGCCAGTGAAGGGTAAAGTGAACGGGCTCCACCTGCCCTTGACAAGCCTCACTCTACAACTTGATATGAATCAAGCCTGCTCAGGAAAATCATATTTAGGTATATTCCGTAGGAAGATTTTCCCAAGCATTTTAAGGATATGTTCTTCATAGTGACATTTTATCAAGATAATTTATGGATAACATTATTACATGATAAACACAAATCCTTTAAGAAAAGGGTTTTGATTGTTGAGATGTTTTGATATAATAGCGTAATAAATAAGATTAAAAGGAGTCTGAGGAATGATCAAAAAGTTAAAGCTTTATGGTGTACGCTACATCATCTTTTTCATCGCTCTTTTCATCATGGCCTTTGGAATCGTATTGACAGTAATGGCAGAATTGGGTGTTGATCCGTGGTCTGTGCTTCACACGGGCATAGCCTTAAGAACCGGTATCAATCTTGGAAGAGTAAGTCAGATTACTGGCTTGATTATTATAGTTTTTAGCCTCTTCCTCGGCATAAAACCTGTTGTTGGCACCATATTAAACATGTATTTTGTGGGATTTTTTATGGACCTCATAATGGTAAACAAGTGGATCCCTGTTCCTTATAATCTACTGGTACGCTGGTTTTACCTCGTAACAGGTATTATCGTATTTGGTATAGGTACGGGAATTTACTTGAATGCCAAACTGGGGTCAGGGCCAAGGGACGGATTGATGTTAGGTCTTGCTTCACTAACGTCTTGGAGCATCAGCAGAATTTGAACCATTCTGGAAATCACCGTACTCATACTGGGATACCTGCTGGGAGGTCAATTGGGGATAGGAACTCTTGTTTATGCTTTGATGGTAGGTCATGTTGTTCAATGGTCTATAAAAAGCTTGAAAATTCCTCTAAAAGAGGAACAAATGCTTTTACAAAACACAAATTGATTGGATGGATATGTGGAAATTAAAAGCTATAGATGGAAGCTCAAATTTTAAAGGGCAGAAAGGAGGCTATCTTTGTGAAGGCGTTTCATGGATTCCTGGAAGGCATTGTGCAGGGAGTGGGTATGCGGTATTTTGTATATAAATCAGCAACCCGCATGAATCTGAGAGGATTTGTTAAAAATTTGCCTGATGGCAGAGTGGAGTTATACTTAGAAGGGGATGAAGCAAAGATTCAAGCTTTATTGGAATACATTAAAAACAGTCCCGTAGGCCGCGTAGATAAAATCGATGGGAAATGGATGGAACACTCTTCCACTAAATTTAAGGGGTTTGAAGTCAGGTATTAATTCTTTAAAAGAAGGCGCGCTCCAACTGCTAGAAGGATAAGCCCTATAAACTTTATCCACGTGAAAGAAATCTGTTTTAATCCAAAGGCACCAAAATGATCGACCAGCATGGCTGTCAATACCTGGCCGACAATTATTGCTGTGGTAGCCACTGCAGCACCAAGCCTGGGAATACTTATAACCACACCATATGTTATTATTACTCCAATAAGCCCTCCCAGATACAGGTACCAGGGGGATTTTGTACACATGGCAAATTCGCCTTTTCCTACATGAAACACAAAAAGCATGAAAATCAACACAATGGTGGCAGTAAGATGCACAATAAAGGTTGCTTCCCAGAGCCCAATTATCTTTCCAAGAGCAGAATTCAGAGCCCCCTGCACCGCCATGGCGACACCTGCAAGACACGCTATCAATAAAAATATCAACCCTCCAGATAATGTTACCAATTAGGGTCTCCTTTCTCTGTAGTAATTACATCCTTTAGTGTGACCCTTTATGAAGGAGCTTATTCTAACACTACAACGCAATAAATCCGTTCCCTTGCAATACAATTTTAAGAAGATTATGGTAAGATTTATATGATAAGTTTCGGAAACCTAAATCGGTTCTACCATGACATTATCAAATCGGGTTATGAACGACTATGGCTTTCCCACTTTAATTCGGTTCCGGCCTAGATCACTGATCATTGCTGCTTTAAGTCATGATAGATTAGCAGCCAACAAAGCTGTTGGTATCGTTAATTATCGGTTAAAAAAATCAAAACGCCTATCCATCCCATAGAAAGACATTACAAGCTATGCAGCGAAAGTTTATTGCTCAATTTGAGCTCTTGGCGGGTTGGAATATTTTTATCTATTGTTTTATGTTTTACGTTGTAGTGCTAAAACCGGTGTGGTTATACCCCAGTTATCTCAGCTACAACAATGGAGAAGAACCTTTTTGGTTTTGTTATAAAAACTTCTTTTCAGAGGCATTTGATCTACATTGATCTATGTTATTATGATATCTGCAACTGCATGTTGTAACATTTTACCAAAAAAAGTTCTTTCTTTCAGAATATTTATGAGGCTAACATTACGAGAAACCGAGGACGGTAAAGGTTAAGTTTAAAAAAAAGGGGCCTTCTCCAAAACAGGTGGTTAAAAATCAAAACAGCATTACTCGCCAAACCATTAAAAGGGTACGGTAGTGATTGTTTGCTGTGGTAGCCTGACATTATATGCCTTACCGGCTGAATTTTTGGGCTTGTGTTTATAATCAGCCGCCTCCTATCAAATAGATTAATACAATTAATAAACAAAAATCTTTTGCGGATCACAGAATCTCACCCAAAAAAAATTATGTCCCATGTAAACTGGGAGTGTTTACCTTCCAGAGCCAGCACTTAATTTGATAATTATCTAAATAGTTACCACCAAGTTAAACACTGGCCCATTTTATCAAATTCCCAAAAAAATGGGCCTGCTAAGACTTCTAATTTTGGATGGTTTTTGACTTCCTGCAAAAGTGCTTCAGAAACATAAATATTTTCAAGCTGCATAGTGTTCTTAATGCGTACAATACGTGAGTGTTCTCCTGTATAATCAAGATTATTAGCTGTTTTAATTGCAGCTTTAATTGCACAACAGTCATTAGGCATTACCATCGGTAAGCGTACTGTCGGTGGAATAGCAGCTGTAATACTGTTTATGTATCCTTTGGTAAAATCTGTTTTTTCTAATACTTTTAATGTAGTAATATCAGCCATACCTATACCATTAGCGTTACCATCTGTATGTTCGGTAAGGCGTAGCACCACGATACGGTCTACTTTCAGATCTCCCTTAGCATATTTAGAAGCAAATCTTCCTGTAACATTTGGATCCATCCCATCACCGCTTATATTTTTACCAAGCTCATCTACAACAAGCACATCTAAATCATTTAATAGAATTTTAGGCATCCAGGATTTTGCCATTTGCAAAAGTTTTGGCTCTTCAGTAAAGAATTCATCAGGAGTAAGTACCCTTAATTCCGCAATTTCATCATATGCGTTTTCTAAAATTGCAATACCAAGCACGATTGGTACATGAGAAATTACTATCCGTGCCATTTTTTTTAGCCTTTCAGCGAAGCGATAAAAACCCATTTTATGACAAAGGTCGGCACCTTTTTGTTTACCCAAGCCAATAACCGTCATTTTAATAAGACCGCTTTCTATATCACCGCGAAAAGAAGTGTGGAGCTTAACCCTATTTATAATTATCACAGCATCTGCATTTAAGGCATCTTTACTAGTATACACAGGAATTCCCTCATTAGTATCACCCAGAAATACTACTTCTAAATTTGATATAATGGGTGCTCCTATTTTTTCTTCTGTTATACCTAATTCTGCTAATACACTTTTCTGTCCTTCGGGTGTTGCACCACCATGACTACCCATAGCTGGAATAATAAATGGATCTCCTCCATAATCTCGTATAGTTTTTACTATTCTAGATGTAATATTAAATATATTGCTAATACCCCGGCTGCCAACTGCTATACAAATTTTTTTACCCATTAAAGACTTAAGTATTTTTCTTTTTTCTGTTAGTTCTTTCTCAAGTCGAGTAATTGGATCTTTAAGCCGCGGTGTATCAAATTGCTGGCGTACTTTATACATAGGAGGAATAATGGTATCCTTTACTAATTGAACAATAGGTGAAAAATCAACCTTAAATTCATAAGGTTTCATTCTTTTCTACCTCCCTTCTTTATTTATCTTTCTTGTTATTATTAAGCTGTCGCCGAATCCACCTTTCGCTCGGACACATTTCTTCTTTATCAGGTATTAACATAAGTTCGGATAACGATACTTCTGGAACATGTTCAGCTTTGTCAATATGAGCTACTTCATAACCTTTTATACCTTCACTTAAGGCAATTGCTTCCATAATATTGCGCTCATTGCGATAAATTTGTTCTGGAGAAAGATCATAAACGTCAAATTCCAATTTATCTCCAGCCACACCAATTACCCGTACTGGCCTCTTTAAGATTAGCATTAGTTCTTTCTCTAAATTTGTAAGATTGACATTTTTAACTTTAAGGCCAACAATCTTAACAACTGTTTTATCTATATAAACGATAAAGCGCTCTCTAGCCAAAATCCTCACTCCAAACACTTAATCTGGAATATTTTACGCTTAAAGCTAAATAGGTCTACTAATAAAATTCTAGTTTCTAAACAACTGTTTTGGAGAGGAACCAAAATTTTTTAAACTTTTAAATGGATATTGCTTACATATCGCTTGCCCAACCCGAATTGCAATCCCTTTGTAATCTTTTCCCTCAATAATTGCCTTAATTGCTGCTTTAGCACCAGCTACAGCTTCAATATTTGGCCCAGGTAACGATACAATAATTTTTTCTTTAAATTTCCCGACAACAATTTTTGCAAAAAGGTGTCCATTGCTACCAAAAATTTCTATTGTCTCAGCATCTGGAATCAATTCTATAACTGCTTTATGAGTACAATCTTCAGTTAACTCAGAATTATAAACCTTCCCTCCTCCCGCTCCTCCTGTTAAAAACATTATTCCAGAATGTCTTCCCCACCGTTTAATTTCTGATTGTATTGCCTTACAATTATCAGGAGGAGGAACAGCCCTAATAAATCTACATCCTGGCCACTGATTTAAAATTAATTCTAAGATAGCAAGGGAATTAGTATCCAACACAACACCTTCTTTTATTTCATCACCAGTAGGAATAACTACAACTTCTCTAACAACACTCAAATGAAAACCCCCTACTTCATTTTTTTAACAAAAAATACTTTATTAAATTCAGGTATGTATCCTGTTACCAAACATAAATTTATTCCCTGTAAACCTATCAATATTAATGGAAATTTTAGAAATTAATAGAAGGGTAAATATGGTTTTAATAAAATAATATTAAATTTAAGTATTTGGATTCCTTTAACGTTGTCAAAGCAATTATAGAGTATGCGGCTGCCCTATTTTACAGGGGAACAGCAATCTTTTCAATTACCGACGTGCTGGGTACACGCTCAGCTTTTTCTACACCGGGAATAATTTGATCTGCCTTCGCAATTATTTCATCGCGACTTAATTTTGGAGTTGTTTCAGCCAATTTATCTAAATCAATATTAAGTGCTTCTAATTCTAATCTTGCTGCCGGAGTAATATTCTCTATAAAGAGCTCTACCCCATAATAGGCTGCAACATACAATACTGCTGGTGAACACCCTAATTCTCGGGCAGGTCTAAGGCCAAAATCTAGTGCATCGAGAATAAGGCGAGCTAAAACTTCTTTGGGAGCTACTATACAAGGCAATTTGGCTTTTAAGGTTTGAGCATAGGGACCAGCATTATGAGCAGTGTCGCCGGGTTTGCATTTCATGAACGGTTGAGAGCGACTATAATCTTCTACAACAGT
Source organism: Firmicutes bacterium UBA3567 (assembly GCA_002376045.1). GTDB lineage: Bacteria > Bacillota > Thermosediminibacteria > Koleobacterales > UBA3567 > UBA3567. The sequence continues at coordinate 14,155 of DFNM01000045.1, read as the reverse complement.
GCAACCAATTCCTACCGAAATATGTGGCCCAGTAATTCCCCACAAAATATCTTCATCACGCATGATCTGCAGCTGGCCCAATATGGGTAAAAGCATCTCTTCCATTGTTACGCAATCCATAACCTCTGTTCCAGAGTTGTTATTCACTGTACGCCCTGAAATAGCTACATTGTGAAGTGGCACAAGTTTTTTTGCAGGATCTGGCCCAATATACAGGTATTTTTGAGGATATAGTTCATATCCCATCCTCAAGTGGGGTTCCCGAGCAAACATATCAGGAGTAATTTTTCTTTCTTTACAGTAAAGTCTTCCAAACTCCGGATGAATTTTGCCAGCATCAGATGCTGCAAAAGTTATTATCGCTCCTTCTACTATCAATCCATCACTAGTAGTAGTTATTGCTCTTTCCATATCAAATACGTTAATAGCAACAGGAGCGTTTAAGTAACGCGCAATTATATTTAACCCTTCATCAATTGTTATATTTAGCTTTTCAAATTCATTGACGTCTACAAAAGCCACATTGACTGGAACTCCATGGCTAGGACCACGGCCTTTTGGCAATAACCGAATATTTATTTTTTTTCTCATTGGTCAACACCTCTGTCAGCTTTTTTAAATTTTTAGAAAACAACTACGCATTTCATAACTTCGTTCTTATCTCTTACTGCTTTAGCAAGAGCTTCTGGCGTTTGTTCAAATGGAAAGCGATGAGAAACTAGAGGAGTTAAATTTAAACGATGAACTTTTGTTAGAGCCACCGCCCCGGGAAAGTGATAGTTATAACGAAAGCTTCCCAACACCTTGATACCACTTCTAGTAATTAGATCTATATTAAGAGGAACTTCTCCCGCACCTATCCCTATTAAAACAACACTGCCACCGCGTTTAATAAGTTTTAGAGCTTGCGTCACGGCTTTAGCGCTACCTGTTGTTTCAAAAACCACATCAACTCCTCGGTTACAAGTCTCTTTCTTAATCAACGAAACCGGATCCTCTTTTAATGCATTTATTACACGCTCGATTCCTAGTGATCTAGCTATATTTATTCGCTTTTCATAGATCTCAGTTAGCCAAAGATTTCCACAACCTCTGAGCCTGGCTGCCATTGCCGTTAACACTCCTACCGGCCCTCCACCTAAAACAGCCACACTCACTCCTGCCCTCAATTCAGCTGCATCTACAGCCTGAAGCCCAATGCTTAAAGGCTCCAGAAGAGTGGCTGTAGCACTGTCCATGAATTCTGGAATTTCAGCTATGTGTGTAATGGGCGATATGATGAACTCCACCATTCCACCATCGGCATCGGGAATACCCATAAATTGTGAAAAATTACAGAGATTATAGGCTCCAGTCCGGCAATACTCACATTGACCACAGTTAACACCGGGATCAACTACCACATGTTTCCCTAGCCATGCATCTCCAGCATCTTTCCCTACCTTAACAACACGGCCGACAATTTCATGGCCAAGAATAAGAGGCTTTTTCAAAACAGTAGTTCCAATATGCCCATCAAGGTAAAGATGCATATCACTTCCACAAATCCCCACGGCTTCGACCTTTATAAGAACCTCGTTTTGATTTGGTTCTGGAACAGAGCGTTCTTCAAATACAATTCTACGGGGTTCGTAAAGGACAGCGGCTTTTGCTATCATCCAGCCACCCACCCCCCATCAACTAAAAGGTTAATTCCTGTAATGTATGAAGCCCGTGGAGAAGCCAGGAAAGCAATCGCTTCTGCTACCTCTTCCGGTTTTCCTACCCGTTTCATAGGTGTTTTCCCCAAAATGATTTCTCTCCATTGATGATCTTTCAATACCTTCTCCACCATCGGTGTGCTAATGAAAGCGGGTGAAACGGCGTTAACTCTAATGTTGTATTTTGCCCATTCTACTGCAAGTGCTTTGGTTAGTTGCCGAACTCCTCCTTTTGTAGTTGCATAAATTCCACGTTCTGGCAAAACCTCTTCACTTTGAATCGAAGCAATGTTTATAATTGCCCCTTCACGTTGTTTTATCATTGATTTACCTACTTCAATGCACATAAAAAAAGTTCCCTTTAGGTTAACATTTACCATTAATTCCCAATCTTCTTCTGTATAATACTCAATAGGTTTTCTCACATTAACACCTGCACAATTGACTAATATGTGAATTTTTCCAAATTTGTTTATTATTTTAGATACCACTTTTCGAATTTCATTGACAACAGCAACATCACACGGAAACGCCCATGCATTATATCCTTCATCACGAAATTGGGATGCTATTTTCTCCCCTTCAGAAGCGTTACGATTAATTATAGCTACAGTAGCACCTTTTTTCAAAAAATTCTTAACAGCAGCTAATCCAATCCCCTTACTTCCTCCAGTAACCACCACTATTTTTTCATTAAATTCAGTCATATTTTTCATCCTCCCCATTATAAAATTAAAAGCAATTTATATTTGTGGCCGTACTTTTTAATTAGAAACCCTTCACATATTCAGGCAGGGCCTTAATCAATATCCCCAATACTCAGCTCAATGTTCACTTGCAGGTAACAACAACATTCCTGCATATTGAGTGCCGGCCAGAAATCTATAAAGCTCCTTTTAATTAAGACCCTGCCTCCAGGATGCACTGTTTTAACATATTCATATTCATATTCATAATAAACAATGCTAAATTAGCTACATAACCATATTTATTTAATGTTCTCCTAGCCTGGGTCGTCTATCCTCTACCTCTTGAAATCCTTCTATCTCAATATCTTCAGTTGGGTGAAGTATATTAGTATTTTCTAAAATAGCTTTGACCGGATTGCCATTTTTGTCGTACCCTTTAATGATCATTGTGTGCATAGTTTCTGGAATACGAGAAACAACTACCAGTTCAATAGACTGTATACGATTATCAGCCGCCAGTTCATCAACGGCAAATTCTACACGTCCTGTTCTTAAAGACTGGAATTTTGCGTGTTTAAGATTCTCAATTCCTCTTATTTTTATTTTTTTACTAGGAGAATGCTTAAAAACTGCCGTTTTCATTTTTAGAATCCATTCTGGTAAACTAGTGTGCATAGCTCTCATTGATTTTCTCCTTCCTCTTAATTTGTTTTTTATCTTTTAAAAAAGCACATAGTACCTTCTGATGTTCGACAGCGGTTACATGACACGCATTTTGCTTTTGTTCTATCCCATCCATACCAGCGTTTTATTAAATCAGGTTCTGCTATTAATGGTCTAGACAATGCAAAATAATCAATCGCAGTTTCTGCTAATATACATTCCATTGTTTCAATAGATCTAAGCCCCCCTACTAAAATAACTGGTGCTTTTATTTCTTTCGCTATTTGTGCTGCATAACTTTTAAAATAAGCTTCTTTATCAGGTGAATTTATATTTGGCCGACTAAAGCCTAACTCTTTTGCAGCCCAAGTTCCACCGCTAACTTCAATAGCATCAATCCCTTTTTTATCCAGTTCTTTACACACATACATACTTTCTTTAAAAGTTAAACCTTTTTCAACAAAATCCTGACAATTAATTTTTATTAATACCGCATAATCATTACCTACTCTTCTGCGAATTTCATCATACACTTCAAATATAATCCTTGCTCTGTTTTCAATTCTACCACCATACTCATCGTTTCTTTGGTTGTGGTAAGGATTTAAAAATTGACTTAACAAATAACCATGCGCAGCATGAATTTGGACTCCGTCAAAACCAGATGCTTTAGCCCTTGCCGCTGCATCACCAAAGGCTTTTATCAAGGCTTTAATATCTTTTTTAGACATTTCTTTTGCAACAACTCCAGTTTCCATTTCTGGAACGGCAGATGGACCCCAGATAATTCTTTTATCTGTATTGTATTTGGTTTGCGTTCCTCCATAAGCAATCTGTAAAACTATTTTGCTACCATAGCTATGCACCATGTCCGTTAGTTTTTTATACTCGTCTATGAAAGAATCATTATAAATACCCATCATGCCCGGATTAGGTTGTTCGTTTTGCATTATAAAGGCATAACCGGTAAGTATTAGCCCCACTTGCCCCTTAGCTAAATCCTTGTAAACTTTAAACAATTTATCCGTTAAATGACCTTTTTCATCAGCCATGTTTTCCCATGTAGAACTGCGTATAAACCGGTTTTTTAATTCTATTTTGTTAATCATTGTTTTATCGAATAATGTTCTCACTATTAGCATCACCTCGATTTATGAAAAATCAAAAACTTTTTTGATTTCATTTTCATTCACATCAAAAACATTACCACTAGGCTCGAGTTTTTCTTCTCTGAAAAACTCTGGTAACCTGTCTTGAACCTCAGTTATCCCTGCTGCTTTGTTAAATTCCCTTTCTATTTCCAATGTCTTTTGCCCGAGCTTTATCATATCTTTACCTGTAATACTGAGCCCATATCTTTTGTTAACCAATTCAGCAAATATATTCATGTTTTCTAAAGTTGCACCAACGAAGTAACAAAAACCTAAAGAATCACATACTGTTGCCATAACCTGGAGATCGCTTGAAAGGGCTACTTGTATTTTATCTCCCTCATAATGTTTTATCTTGCTGGCATCTTTTGTTTCTTCCCTATACCCTCCTCTTCCAGGTAAACAGTTTCCAGCAGTATGGTCGGCTCCCATGGGTGAGGTGGCATAAGTAACTCCTGTACCTTTGAATACTCTTGGATCATAGGCCGATACCGCCTGCCCTTTTACTGTAGGTACCCTTGTAACCCCAAAAATTTTTCCAGTAATTTCTGCTCCACTTCCTATTATCCTTCCTAACGGTGTAAGTTTTCTAATTTCCTCAAGAAGATTCAAAACTCCCTCTCTATCACCAAATTCTATTAAACCTGATTCCATTAATACTCCTATCGCCGCTCCTGTATCTATGGTATCTATTCCAAAATCGTCACAAAACTTATCAATCTTTGCTATTGTATCAAGGTCATCTATTCCACAATTTGCCCCTGTCAATATTATTGTCTCGTATTCAAACCCTGATGTTAAGAAGTTCCCTTTCTCATCTTTATAAACATTTGAACATCTTATTACACAACCGGGCTGACATGGATGACCTGTTCTGCCCTTTCTTTCTATTGCTCTTTTTCGCAATACTTCTCCACTTATTTTTTCCGCTCCTTCAAATTGTCCAACACTAAAGTTCCGAGTTGGTAAACCTTTTAAAGAATTTATTATTTCTACCAAGTTTGCTGTACCGTACTCGGTTAGTACCTTTTTCGTTTCTACTAGTTTTTTTGCGAAATCCGTAGCCAGTTTTTTGAATCCCTTTTCATCTTTGTAGCTTATAATATCTTGCTTGTCTTGCTTGCCATTGTTTACAATAATAGCTTTTATTCCTTTCGAACCTAATACTGCCCCCAAACCACCTCTAGCAGCATGTCTTGATGTTTCCCCTTCTATATTAGTTACCGCTATACTTGCTGCTGATAACTTTTCTTCACCAGCTGGGCCTATGCAGATGACAGAATAATCATTACCGTATTTGTCCCTTAAATTTTTAGCAGTTTGATATGTACCCATGCCTTTTAGTCCATCAGCCTCTATTATTTCTACTCCATCTGAATCAATTTTTATAACGTATAAACCACTTCGAAGTGGTGCGCCTTCTATTATTATTGCTTTATATCCTAGTTTTGCCAGCTTTTGAGATGCTGTTCCTCCGGAATTTGCTTCTTTTATAGTTCCTGTTAAGGGGCTTTTACTGCCTATTGATAGTCTCCCCGAACATGGAGCAGTTGTTCCAGTTAACAGGCCTGGGGCTATTACAACTTTATTATGTTTCCCCAGAGGATGGCATGCAGGATCAACTTCATCTTTTATTATTTGTGAAGTTAGTGCTCTACCACCTAAATACTCATACTCACTCTTTACTCTTTCTTCATTAAAAGTTAAATCATCCATATTTATTCTTAGTATTTTCTTCATTTTCAGGTCCCTCCCTATATTTTATAAATTTGTACTTGTAAGTATTTATTAATAAGCAGTTAACATTAAATAAAATCCTTTTTTCCATTGCGCTCTGAAAACCGATTTATATCAAAATATATTTCTATTTTAGTTGAAAAACATCTATCAACAGCAATGACAATTTAGGTATGTAAGTAAATAAAAACAAATCCACTATGAGAATTGTTAAAAAAGGAATAACAGCTCTTACTATTTTATTAAATCCTACTTCCTGATCAAGACCGCCGGCTACAAAAAGATTAACTCCTAATGGTGGTGTTAAAAGGCCTAAGGTCATATTAACAACCATTATAACACCAAAATGTATAAGATCTATATTGCCTTGCATAATTAGCGGCAAAAATATCGGTCCTAAGATAATTATCGCTGCATTGAGTTCCATCAAACAACCAGTAATTAAAAGTATAATGTTTATTAATAACAAAAGAATAGTGGTATTACTGGAAACAGACATAATATAATTGGCTACTTTAACAGGGATCTGTTCTGTAGTCATTATCCATCCCATTGCAGTAGCTGTTGCTATTATAAGCATTACCATAGCTGAAGTTACACCGGCTTCCGCAAATCCTTTAATAAAATCTTTAAACGTTAATTCCTTGTATACAAAAGCTCCGATTATGAGACCATATACACATGCAACCGCCGCAGCTTCGGTTGGTGTAAATACTCCTCCATATATTCCTCCTAGAATAATTGCTGGCATAAGTAAACCCCAAATAGAATCTTTAAAAGACATTAAAAATCCTCTAAATGTTGGTCTTTCCGCACCTTTATATCCCCTTTTTTTTGCAATGATATAACACACAATCATTAATGATAAACCCATAATTACCCCCGGTATAATCCCTGCTAAAAACAACTGACCTATTGATGCATTCATTGTCACACCATAAGTCACAAAAGGAATGCTTGGTGGAATAATAACGCCAATAGTTCCGGCAGCTGCCATTATTGCAAGGGCAAAATCTTTATCGTAACCAGCTTGCACCATAGCAGGCACCATTATTGAACCTATAGCCACAACTGTAGCTGGTGATGATCCAGATATAGCAGCAAAAAACATACATGCTAGCACAGAAACAAGCGCTAAACCTCCAGTAAATGGACCTACTATATTAGAAGCCAATTTTATTAAACGTCTAGAAATGCCACCCCTCTCCATAAATCGACCTGCAATCATAAAAAGAGGAATCGCCATTAATGGAAAGGAATCTAAACTTGTAAACATCCTTTGAACAACTAAAAATAATGGAACTTTTTGTGTTACTGCTAATGTCACTAAAGATGCTAGTCCTAAAGCGACACCTAGAGGCACATTCAAAATTACTAAGAATCCAAATACGATTATTAATATATTACCCATCAATTGCACTCCCCTTCTTTTATCTCTTTTTTATAATTTGCAATTTCTTGTATTAAAAGCAAAACATAACGTAAAGCCATCATAAAGCAGCCTACTGGAACCGCGGCGTATGCCAATACGATTGGTATTCGCATAGCTGGAGATAACTGACCTGTAGATATCAATTTGATGCAATAACCATAACCAATATACGCTATTGCCCCGCAAAAAATAAAACAAAAAACCGTTGTAATTATATATACATACCTTTGAATTGTTTTGGGTAAAATAGCTACGAACGCCTCTACACCTATGTGTGCGCCTTTTTTAACTCCCAAGCTCGCACCAATAAACGCAGCCCAGATACTCAGATATCGCGACAATTCTTCTGACCAATGTAAAGGTTCCTTTAAAATGAACCTGTTTATAACTTGCCAAAAAGTAATAAAAGTCATTAACATCAACAATATTGCAATAGCATTTTCTTCGATTTTTCTTAGAATTTGATCTATACTCTTAATCATATTCATTAATTGGTATACCTCCTTTTAGCTTAACCAATCTATTTTTTATTTTCGGATACTGCAACTTAATGATTTGTTTATTTACATAATTGTTCAATTTTATTGGAAATTTGAACAGATAACTGTTCATGACAAATATTGATTTTGGAACAAAAACACTTTTAAATAGAAATACAATCCACATATCGTAGTCACATATTATTACAAGACATAGAGTGATTTTACCTAAAAACAGACTTGTATAGCAAAATCAATATTTTAATTTCTCATAAATAGATTTAAAAACTTCGCTGGCTGACTCCAAATTCACCAATCCTGATTAACTGTTTAAATCAAGTCACTACGCCGGAACTGGTTAACACAAGCGTAGATTTTCATTCTTCTGCCAATGATGCAACTCTGCATGTGCGTCTTTTTATAAATTGCGAACCATTATCAGTTTGCATGATGGGTTTTGTCTTGGGTATTTTTAAAAATATCTGTTGCTTATATAGCCCTCAAGGTCACGTCAAAGTCAGTTTCTAATGTCAAGCAAGATCTGAAGCATCAAAATATTACACTCAAGACAATACTTTGACGAGGTCCTGTATAAAAGCCCCTAAAACATTTGAAAAAAATGCTTTTATATGTTAGCATTGAAATAAAAGAAACGACAGAAGCCTGTATAGCGATTAATTTAAAGAGCAAATTCTAAAAGAATGTTAGGAGGCAAGTAATGTAGCCTTAGTAGTCCGCAGGCATAAGATTTTACCAAATACCATTCATACATGCATTAAAAACGAAGCTTAGTAAATCCTCTGCCAAAAGAAAAATGTCTACAAGAAGTAATAAGAAAGCAGCTTAAAGAAGTAATGTGTCCAAAATAGCAGATTAAAACGTCTCCTTGCCTAAAAAAGAGCTAGAATAGTGCTGCATAAACCAACTTGGATGGTTTTTAGGAAATAATTGGAAACATCGCTGATGAAAAGATTCAAAGCAAGTGTTTTCTCTGGTTCAATAAGCGCCTAAACTGCTAAAAAGCGACTTCTTCCAAGCTGCATTTCTTCTCTAATAAATATGGCGCATAAATATTTCATATTTTACCAAAGTGTAGATGCCATTATGAGATACAGCACTAGCAATCTTAAGAGAATCGAGGGATTACAAAGACCCTCGGTAACTAAAACTAAAAGAGTTACCATTGCTAAAAGATTGATAAAAAAGGATTCCAATACAATTACTGTTCTTAACTCTGTCGGTATAGCTGTTTTTATCTTACCTACTATTACAACATTACAAAAAAGAATAAAGATAAATAAAATATTTTAAAAAACTGATAAAGGATAATTTTATAACCTGACAGTCAGTAATAGTTTTCATTACAGATACAAGAAGTTTATATTCATTCTTAAGGAGAAAGTAGATTGGATCTCGTCCAATTCTACTTTCTCCATGTTAATTTTTTTGTTTTAGTTACTTGCTTTCAGCTTCCTTGACAGCATTTAAAATCTTGTTTAAAAGTTCTTCACCAACTTCTTTTTTTCCAATGGTTTCATAAACAACTTTAGTCGCTTCTCTAAATGCCTGTTTTTGTTCTAATGTTAATTCTGTAATTTTCATTCCTTTTTCTTCAAGATACCTTAAACCTTCTTCCGTTTGTCTTTTGTTGAAGTCTCTTTCAAAATCTTTCCAAACAATAGCGGCTTCATCAATTACTTTTCTTATATCAGGATCAAGGCTGTTATAGAAGTCATCATTTATCATAAGGATATGTGGATTATAAACATGTCCGTCCAGAGTTACATAGTCTTGAACTTCATAAAATCTCATTGAAACAATTAATGAAACCGGATTTTCTTGACCATCAACTACTCCCTGGGCCAAGGCAGTATACACTTCCCCAAAAGCCATTGGAGTGGGATCACCACCCAATGCTTTAACCATTGCCATGTGTGCAGGATTTTCCATTGTTCTGATTTTCAGGCCTTTAACATCGTCGGGTTTTTCAATGGGCCTTACACTATTTGTAAAATGCCTGAAACCATTTTCACCCCAAGCCAAACCACGCACTCCTGTTTTTTCTAACATTCTATCAAATATTTCTTGACCAATAGGGCCATCTAATACTTCGTATGCAACTTTCTTTGAAGAAAACAGGTAAGGCATATCAATCACCATTATTTCCGGAAAGACTCCTGGTAGCGGGCCTGTACTCAATGCAGCCATTTCAATTGTCCCCATTTGAAGTCCCTCTAATTGTTCTCTTTCACCACCCAGCTGGCTTGCAGGATACGTTATTACCTTAACCCTTCCATTTGTTTTTTCTTCTACTATCCTTTTAAATTCCTGACATGCAGCCTCTAATTTGTCCTCAACAGTCGCGGGTGAACTATGAGAAAGTTTTATTTCAATAACTTCTTTAACCTCCTCGCTTTCTTTGTTTGCTTCGCCTTGCCCTACACTGTTATCCTCGCTACCACTACACCCACTCAATGAATACACTATTAAGATAACTATTAATAGCAACCCCGCCAATTTTTTATATCTGTTCATTATAAGCTCCCCCTTTTTATAATTTTATTTTCACAATTTGCCTTCATAGGCTTTTCTAAACAGGGTTTTTATATCATCGATGGTATTTTTTCTGGGATTTGTTAAAACATTTCCGCTTCTCATAGAATCAGCTGCAAGCTTTTCTATCATACCAGGATCCATCCCTACCTCTTTTAAATTGTTAGGAATACCTATATCTGTCGATAGTTTTACAACTGCATTTAACGATTTTTCAGCTGCTTCTAACATATTTAAACCTTTAATGTTTTCACCCATCACTTCAGCTATTTTAGCAAACTTACAAGGTGCCGCAATCATATTGAATTTCATAACATAAGGTAGTAATATAGCATTTGCTATACCGTGGGGAATATCAAAAACTCCACCTAGTGTATGAGACATTGCATGTACCAAACCTAAAAAACCATTTGTGAAAGCAGCTCCAGCCATTGTGCTGGCTATTGCCATCTTACCAACGTATTCCAAATTATCCTGGTAAAAAACTGCTTTTCTAAGGTTGGAAGATATAAGGTCAATTGCATAAATAGCAAGAGCATCACTAAAGGGCTGTGCTTTTACAGAAACATATGCTTCAATTGCATGAGTTAGAGCATCCATTCCCGTTGAAGCAATAAGCTTGGGAGGAAGAGATATCATTATAGTAGGGTCAATTATGGCGACTTCTGGTATGTTTTGACTGCTTAATACAGCGAATTTGAATTGTTCTTTCGGATCTGTAATAACTGTTGACCATGTCACTTCACTACCAGTGCCACAGGTAGTTGGAATGGCAATTAACGGTAATGTCGGCTGGCCTACTTTTTCAATACCTGTATAATCTTTAATATCACCTCCATTTGTTAAAAGTATATTTATGCCTTTACCTACATCTATAGAACTACCACCCCCAATAGTAATTATCAAATCAATACTAGTTTCCTTGGCCAGCTCAACACCTTTCTCTACCACCTGAATTGGAGGATTGGCTACAACTTCATCATAAATCGTATAATTGATATTTTCTTCTTCTAGAAGCCTTACCAATCTTTTCACTATACCAGCTTTTTTAACTCCTTGATCGGTAACAATTAACACGTTTGTTCCTTTTAGTTCTCTAATATATGTGCTAATATTTTCAATTGCATTGTGACCATAAATTATTTTTGTGTTCATTCTAAAAACACAGATTTTTTCTTTTTTCATTTGTTTTCCCCCTTTATTAATTGTAGCTCTCGGAAAGTCTAAAGCAGTCGTATAAACTAGAGATGGGAAGTTGCCTTAAACAATGGTTCTACGAACATACTCTATACTTCATCGCTTCAGCTGATAGCTTCGGTAACTTCCCAATAAAAATCGGCCTTAAACTTGATTTCGAAAACAGGGTAATTAACTCAATTGTACATGATTTTCTTTCATTAAAACTGGCGAAATTCTTCTGGTGTATACCGATGGTTGTCTTTCATATTGCCTTTTTTATGAAAAATATTGAAATTCGACTATGTAAAGTTGTCAAAGAGCATTTGTTGGGAAAAAAGCCTAATTACTAAGCCCGGTTATTCTTTGACTTTTCGAAAGACTATAATCTAGTATTTTTGCTAGTTCCAACTTTTTAATTTTCTAGACCCTCACCTTAGCATACTCCAGCGTAACTTTGCTAAGCATTTGACAAAAACCTTCTCAGCCCCTACATATAAACAGCTTCAGAGACAACGGTATATATACATTAAAAGTCATTTTACAATCAATGTTTCATATTGCAGTTAACATCGTATTCTACACGCATAATCGTTTATCACCGTTATAAAATAAGGATTTGTTGGATTCGCTTAGTAAAGTTGCACTAGTAAGTTTATATTTCCAAAATCCTTTTATAAAAAGGTTTTGGAGAAAAATGTGAAGTTGAATATTTTAAGACTCTAATATTTTTTATTTAGATTTTTGGTTTATGGTTTTAAGATAATTCTTTTCTGCATTATCCAAATGATTATACATATGCTCTCTTGCCATTTCCTTGTTGTTGTTTTTAATAGCCATAACTATATTTTTGTGTTCCTTTATTAAATCTTGAATGATGTTTAAATTTTTTTCATTTTTTACAATTCTTTTTAATTTTTCAGTAACCTGGACCCTTAAAAGGTCACTTATTGTGCTAACAACTTCAAACAGAACCTTATTTTTACTTAACAAAGCTATATTTAAATGGAAATCTGCATCAAGCCGAGCAAACTCTTCAATGTCTATATTTTTTTTAGACATATCAGATAAAATTTCTTCAAGCAAATCTACATCTTTAATATCCGATCTTATTGCTGCTAGTTCAGCAGTAGTTGTTTCAATCAACTTTCTTGCTTCAAAAAGTTCCGCATAGTCGTTCTTATTCAAAAGTAAACTATACGCAAAATCTAAATAACTTAAACTGAAGTTATCGTTTACAAAGCTGCCATCATTGTTCCTCCTAACTAAACCTACAGAACTTAAAACTAAAAGCGCTTCTAATATTTATTAAAAAAATAAATTTTTTAAAGCAGTATAAACTTAATGAAAAAGGCAGTTTGTGTAAAATGGAAATTATTGAATGGTAAAATAAAACATGACTATCCTGCTAATTTTGCATTATTATTTTTGTTTAATATTAACAAAAATTCTGTTATCGTTTTTAGCACCACTAGATACAGAACTGGCTGTTTGACAGACTTCAAGTAGCATGCACTTCTACTCCTACGGTCACCTATGTTGAGTTAACCACATAGCCATAGTAATAAATAACAAAAAAGGTTTTTTTCCATTTTAGTTAAGTTAAATGCCATGCAAACCTAATCCGGTCAATGGTTAAATCGTTATGACTTTCTCCAAAACTGTCAAGACATACATGCCGCATCTACAGTAGCATCACAAGGATGAAAACATACGCTTGCGCTGACCGATTCCGGTGCAGTGTTTTAGTTCAAGGGGCTAACCGGGGTTAGTAGAGCCAAAGGCGAAAGAAGTTTGAGGTCAGGACGTCCGAGATCATCCTTTGACACATGGATGCACAGCAGAACAGAAAGCCTGCCAGAGCTTTAGCAGCAGCCTGGTCAGTCAATCTGTGAGCCAGGCCGAAACAGCCAGCCTTGGTGTACATAAACTGTTTTTAGGGCTGAGTAAAGGCTGCACCCCCGCATTCAATTAACTTTTGGGTGCCGGACACCCTGGCAAAACCCGTCAGCAAACTTTTTAATTGTTAAGAATTGACCAGATGCTTCAACAAAAGCGAATGTAATTCACAGGTATCCTGAATTTCGATGGATATGGAAAAGGAAAGTCGTTTTTCGATAACAGCTGCACAGGTTTTCCATGAAGCAAAGCACCATACTTTAATCAACTGCAGCCTGACAGCCAGATATACGGGAATTCCTTTGCCCGGTTGGCTTGT
>DFNM01000045.1:0-231 GCA_002376045.1 Firmicutes bacterium UBA3567 | reverse complement strand
ATCCGAAAGCTTTTTAGTTGTTAAGAATTGACCGGATGCTTCAACAAAAGCGAATGTAATTAACAAGTATCCGGAACTTCGATGGGCATGGAAAAGGAAAGTCGTTTTTTCGATGACCGCTGCACAGGTTTTCCATGAAGCAAAGCAGCATACTTTAATCAACTGCAGCCTGACAGCCAGATATACGGGAATTCCTTTGCCCGGTTGGCTTGTATCTACACCGGGCAATGA
>DFNM01000044.1:4708-4832 GCA_002376045.1 Firmicutes bacterium UBA3567 | reverse complement strand
TTCGCCTTTGGCTCTACTAACCTCGGTTAGCCCCTTGAATCAAAGCACTGCACCGGAACCGGTCAGCACAAGCGTATATTTTCATCCTTTTGATGCTACTGTAGATGCAGCATGTATGTCTTGA
>DFNM01000044.1:0-4331 GCA_002376045.1 Firmicutes bacterium UBA3567 | reverse complement strand
TGACCGGATTGGGTTTGCATGTCATTTAACTCAGCTAAAATGGAAAGAAACCAATTTTTTGAAATGGAGGGAGGATTCAACATTGATTAATCCCCGAGTGTTGTTTTTAAGTGACATTGATGAAGTGAAAGAAGAGATTCGTAAAACAGGGTGTGATGCTTCAGCCATTGGCATTATGGTTCAAAAAGGTGTATTTAGGATTCTAAAGCTGGAAAACATCCCATCAAAGGCTGCTGTAATCATAAAGCAGGAAATGCTATCTAAAGGAGGAGAGGCAGCTATTAATAGAGGTGTTGTAAACCGTAGTGTGGATAAGACAGATGTGCTATTAATGGGAACCAAAAGGCACTATGAAGGACTCATATACAAACTTAAAATGCAGCCCTTCGGCCTTAGAGAAGTAGCTGACGAGATAGAGAAGACATTAATAAATGTTGATAACAGGCCTTCTGGATTGAAAGCAGGAAAACACTATCTTCCATTTGGTCAACGGACATATATTATGGGGATTCTAAATGTTACACCGGATTCATTCTCAGATGGAGGCATGTACAATTCAATAGACAAAGCTATCGAGAGGGCTAAAGAAATGACAACTGAAGGAGCAGATATCATTGATGTGGGAGGGGAATCTACAAGACCCGGAGCTGAACCTGTTCCACTGGAAGAGGAGTTAAGAAGAGTTATACCTGTGTTAGAACGGCTTGTTAAAGAGGTGGATGTGCCCATTTCTATTGATACATACAAAGCCGAAGTTGCCAGAAGAGCTCTTGAAGTGGGTGTTCACATCATTAATGATGTATGGGGGTTGAAGAAAGACCCAAATATGGCAGAAGTTGTGGCTGAATATGATGTCCCAATAATTGTTATGCACAATAAGGAAAACAACACATACACAGACTTGATGGCGGAAATTATATCTTCCCTTAGAGAAAGCATACAAATTGGTGAAAAAGCAGGAATAAGGCCTGAAAACATAATAATAGATCCGGGAATCGGCTTTGCTAAAGATACAGAACAGAGTTTGAGAGTGATGCGCAACATGAAACAATTAAAAAGTTTGGGGAAACCGATATTGCTTGGAACATCACGGAAATCCATGATAGGGAACACATTAAATCTACCTGTAACGGAAAGAATTGAAGGTACAGCTGCTACCGTGGCACTGAGCATCGTTCAGGGTGTTGATATTGTTCGAGTCCATGATGTAAAAGAGATGACACGAGTTGTCAGAATGACTGATGCTATTGCCAGAAAATGATGTCATTTCCCGGGAAATAATGTCTAAAAAAAGATGAGGTGCGGGAATCGTGGCTGTATGTTTTTTGGGATTTGGATCAAACATTGGAGACAGAATGGAATATCTGTCAAGAGCTTTAAAACAAATCGGCATGGTTCCTGGAGCTTTAATAAAACAGAACTCTTCTATTTATGAAACAGAACCCCTGGGAGATATGCACCAGAGGAAATTTTTAAACATGGTGTCGAGAATTGAAACGGGAATTCCCCCCCATACTCTTCTTGAGATATTGATGGAAATAGAAAAAAAACTTGGAAGAAAACGCCTGCGGAAGTGGGGCCCCAGAACCATTGATATTGATATTTTGTTATATGATAACATGGTAATTAGGGATGAAACCCTAACAATACCACATCCTGAAATAAAAAACAGAGCATTCGTGCTTATTCCTCTCAAAGAAATTGCCCCTGGCTTGATTATTCCAGGTGAGGGAAAGGTGGAGGATTTGGTTGAAAAAGTTGCCAATCAGGGTATAAGCTTCTATGCCAAACCTTTCTCCATTACTTTTGATAAATAGTCGATTTGAGTTTTCTTTCAATAACAGCGAATGTAGTTCGAAGTATCCGGGATTTCAATGGGCATGGAAAAGGGAGGTCGTTTTTTCGAGGATATCAATTTACATTTAAAAGACTGAGTGTTCGGTATTTCTTGAAATGGAAAAGGGGGGAGGTAAACAGAGCGGTTAATCCTGAAGACGTGTTGGATTGATAGGTTCTAGTGTTTTGAGTGGTGCTAGTGCTGCATCAACCAACTTGGATGACTTTTAGGTAGTAATTGGAACCGTTGCTGAAAGGATTCAGGGCAAGTGTTTTCTCTGGCTTAATGGGTGCCCAAACTGCTAAACAACTGCTAAAAAAGAGGCTTTTTTCAAGCCGCATTTCTTCTCTAATAAATATGGTGCATAAATATGCCGTATTTTACCAAAGTGTAGATACTATAGTATAGATACTATTATGCGATACAGCACTAGCAGGTAAGGGCAATAAACAGAGTTTATGTTGTTAAAACTTATTTAAGATAAAGAAGGTGAAAAAACATGGTGCTTGTAGTGGATATAGGAAACACCAATATAGTATTGGGTGTGTATCAGCAGGAGAAATTGATTGTCAATTGGAGGGCATCAACGCATCGCCAGACAGCAGATGAATTTGGAATGCTGTTAAAAGACCTTTTCCAGTATGAGAATTTACAGCTTGAACAGATTAAAGGTGTGATAATATCATCAGTAGTACCTCCTTTAACACCTATTATTGAAAAAGCTTCCCGAAAATATTGTGGTGTTGAGCCCCTTGTTGTAGGGCCAGGAGTTAAAACAGGCATGAACATTTTGTATGATAACCCCAGAGAGGTGGGTGCCGATAGAATAGTTAACGCTGTTGCAGCCTATCATTTTTATGGCGGTCCGGTTATAATTGTAGATTTTGGCACAGCCACCACTTTCTGCGCCGTATCCCAGAATGGATGTTACGTGGGTGGTGCTATTGCTCCGGGTATAGGGATCGCCACTGAGGCTCTGTTTAACCGGGCAGCCAAGCTTCCAAGAATCGAACTTGTTAAACCTGAAAAGATTATAGGGACTAACACCGTAAGCAGCATGCAATCAGGAGTTGTTTATGGATACATCGGCCTGGTAAATTATCTGGTTGAAAAAATGAAGCAAGAACTAGGGGATGAAAACACCTTTGTAGTAGCAACGGGGGGATTTGCAAAATTAATAGCAAAAGAGTCTCCTTTAATAGATGAGGTAAACCCTCTACTTACTTTAGAAGGTTTAAGACTGATTTATGAAAAAAACAAGCAAAAATCAATGTAAAAGAGTAGAGCAGTTAAAATAAAAGCACCATGAGCAAAGATGTCTGGTGCTTTTTAAAACGATGGGAGGGATTAAGATGTATCAGAACCTGAAAAAGATCATACAACAAGAAAGTTTTGTTAAAAAGGAATACAGGTTAATTTCTTTAGATAGCATAAAGAATATAAGTCGAACTACAGGGGTGCCTCAAAAGGAAGTTGAAATAATGGCTCTTAATTCGGATATAGTACCAGAACGTTATTTGAAAAACATGGGTACTATAAAAACAGAGGGGCAGAGGCTGCTTTTACAATCAAAAGTTGCAATAGTGGGATGTGGAGGTCTGGGTGGAACAAACATCGAACTGTGTGCCCGTATGGGAATAGGGCATTTGGTACTGATTGACGGGGACAGGTTTGGACAGGATAATCTTAATAGGCAGCTGTTATCAACTGAGGAAAACCTGGGAGAACTAAAGGTAAATGTGGCAAAATCCAGGGTTAAAGATATCAATTCTTCTGTTGAGGTTGATGCCCATCCTTTAATGCTCAGTGATGAAAATGCCCTGGAACTGCTTTCGGGATGTGATGTGGTGATAGATGCTCTAGATAACATAACATCCAGGTTTGCGCTGCAAAAAGCCGCGCGGAAGCTCAAAATTCCCTTTGTGCATGGTGCAATAGCTGGTTTTCAGGGACAGGTTATGACGGTTTTTCCTGAAGATAGTGGTTTGGATTTGATATACGGTGGCATTAAAGGGGATAGAGGAATAGAGCAGAAAACAGGCAACCCTTCACCTACACCTGCTATGGTAGCGTCATGGCAGGTCCAGGAAGTTATAAAAATCATTTTGAAGAGGGAGGGGCTACTGAGGAACAAGCTGCTGTTTTTAGATGCTCAAACACCGATGATAGATATAATACATATTGTTTGAGGAAATGAGGGTTTTTGTACCACCAAGCCGTTACATAAAATCCCTTAATGCCTGTTGTGCCACCCGATGCCCTTTGGCTAGACCTGCAGCATGCGGGCTACCTTATTCGTGAATGGAGTCAAGGGCGAGCGAAGCGAGGGCGTCAGTCTTTATCCTTGACGGAATGAAACGAATTGGCTAGAATCAAAGGGCAATGAACGGTAATGAAATTCTACGATTTCATGAACATTAAAGCTTAATTGTCCAAAATTAGGGGGTCAATCCGCCAGGAGAGTTGGGTCTACAGCTTAAACTAAAACTTAATA
>DFNM01000025.1:763-8646 GCA_002376045.1 Firmicutes bacterium UBA3567 | reverse complement strand
AGAAACACCTTTTAGAAGAAATTCGATCTATATGTTGTGGTTGCGGTTGTATATTACCCCAAGATATAGAGTGATTTTATTGAAAAATGGACTTTTTACAGTAGAATCTTTTTTTATTAAAAAAAGTTAT
This sequence comes from Firmicutes bacterium UBA3567, assembly GCA_002376045.1. Lineage (GTDB taxonomy): Bacteria > Bacillota > Thermosediminibacteria > Koleobacterales > UBA3567 > UBA3567. The sequence continues at coordinate 8,516 of DFNM01000025.1, read as the reverse complement.
AAAAAAGATTGATTCTAATAGATAATCCTGAAAAAGTAGAATAACACACATATCATTTTTTTAGAAGAAAAATTTCAAAAATCATCCCTAATTTTGAAGCAGGGGATTGTTTTTTAGTTAATGTGGTATATTTAATCAAAAAACATTAATTAAGGGACAATATTTTTTAGATTTCAGTCTATATTTAATAAAAACTGCGGCAAAAAAGAGAATGTGACTGAGATTCCCATTGTATTCAATTAACCCCATTAAAATTGAACTTATAGTAGAGAATAATCTGAGAACTACAATTATTAGGAAATGGATCTTATCAATAATAGAGATAAAAAAAGAGAACCTTAAAGGTTCCCCCAAGCTGTTGAAAAATCTCCTGATGTTTAATGTAGTTTTTAGGAATGGCTAAAAAAATTTTCATTATAATAATTTTTTTGGATCGTGATATTCCAAATTAAAAGCTTCGGCTACAGCTTTATAAGTTATCTTACCATTATAAACATTTAATCCTTTTAATAGAGCCGGGTTGTCTAATAATGCTTTTTTATACCCCTTGTTAGCAATTTCAATTGCATAAGGCAGTGTTGCATTGGTTAAAGCATAGGTAGAAGTCCTTGGTACTGCTCCCGGCATATTGGCAACTGAGTAATGAACAACTCCATGTTTGATAAATACCGGATCATCATGAGTAGTTGGATAAGTTGTTTCTACACACCCTCCCTGATCAATGGCTACATCAACAATAACAGATCCGTTTTTCATATCTTTAATCATTTCTTCAGTAACTAGATGAGGGGCTTTAGCACCGGGAATTAAGACAGCACCAACTACCAGGTCAGCTTTAGTTACTTCATCGTAAATATTATATCTATTGGACATCCGAGTTTTTACATTACCATGGAAGATATCATCTATATATCTTAATTGGTTGGTATTAATATCTAAAATTGTTACGTCAGCACGCAAACCCAGAGCCATTTTGGCTGCATTCATTCCAACAATTCCCCCACCTATAATTACAACTTTGGCAGGGGGAACACCAGGAACTCCAGCGAGTAAAACTCCTCTTCCGCCTTTTTGCCTTTCTAAGTATTGGGCTCCTTTTTGAATAGCCAGCCTACCTGCAACTTCACTCATAGGAGTTAATAGGGGCAGAGAACCATCACCTAATTGAACAGTTTCATAAGCAATAGCAACCACCTTTTTATCCATTAAGGCTTTGGTTAGCTTCTCTTCAGCTGCTAGATGAAGGTAAGTGAAAAGAATCTGGCCTTCCTTTAAAAGGTCATACTCTTCGGGTAAAGGTTCTTTAACTTTCATAATCATGTCTGCCTCAGCGAATACTTCTTTATTTGTTTCCAAAATCTTGGCCCCTACTTCTTGGTAATCAGAATCTGATATTCCACTACCAACCCCGGCTGATTTTTCAATGATCACTTGATGACCTTCTTTAATTAGAGCTTCTACCCCGGCTGGAGTAATAGCCACCCTGTTTTCATTATTTTTAATTTCCTTTGGTACACCTATAATCATTTACGTCATCCCTCCATATTTTTTAAATTCATTATCATTCCATTGTGTGTTTTGTTCTTCTAAGCCTGTATTACCTTTTACATTATATTCTCTGGGGTGTTTTAAGGCAGTCAAATCCCCCCTACTCTAAATTTGATTAACCCTTTTTAGTATAACAAAACAAATATTGCTTTTATGAATTTTACTATAATAAAATATTAATCATTATTTTAAAAAATCCTGCTTTTTAAATAGATAAATAACACTTTTTCTTGATGGGATTTATCAAAAATCGTATAATTAAGATTGAAATCAAATTGGCTGAAAAACGAGTATTGGAGTTGAGGGAGATGAAATTAGGCAGTAAAATACGTGATTTAAGGAAAAAGAGGAACATGACTATTAAAGAACTGGCAGAACAATCAGGATTAAGCACGGGAATGATTAGCCAGATCGAAAGAGATAAAATCGGTATTTCCGTAACTTCACTATGGAAGATTTCACAGGCACTGGGAGTTTTTATTGGTGATTTTTTTGATAAAAAAATTTGCGAAAACAACCTCATAGTTAAGAAAAATCAAAGAAAAAGAATTGAACTGGTTAATTCTAATGCTGTTTATGAATTGCTAACTCCTGATTTATCAGGAAAAATAGAGTTTTTGAGGCTTGTTATTGAACCGGGTGAAAGTAATGATAATGAAAAAATTAGTCATGATGGAGAAGAATGCGGCATAGTATTACAGGGTAAATTACTGGTTAAATTGGGAGAGAAGGAATACATTCTTGAAGAAGGAGACAGCATTCGAATAGATAGCACAATTCCCCATAGATACATAAATATAGGAGATATTACTTCTATTTCTATTTGGGCTATAACTCCACCAAAATTTTAAACAAAAAAGGCACACCTTCACGTGTGCCTTTTATTAAAGAGAATTCTATATGAACAGATTAACATTGGATTGGTCGGCTTCACCCAGATAAGTGGCTACACCGGCATAATCTATGCCATCTATCAGTTCTTCCTTTTTAATGCCCATCACATCCATGGACATGGTGCATGCCAGCATTTCAACCCCCAGAGCCTGGGCGGTTTCTATCAGCTCTGGAAGGGTATTTACCTTCTTTTGTTTCATGATCATCTTCATCATTTTTGCACCCATACCCATAAAGTTCATTTTGGATAATCCCAGTTTATCAGCACCCCTTGGCATCATCCAGCCGAAGAGTTTTTCCATAAAGTTTTTCTTTACTTTTACCTTCCTGGCCTTCCTTAAGATGTTCAGGCCCCAGAAAGTAAAGAACATTGTTACCTTATCACCCATTGCTGCTGCGCCGTTGGCTATGATAAAAGCTGCCATTGCTTTATCCAAATCACCACTAAAAACAATGATGGTTTTTCTTTTGTTTTCCAAGCTCTTCCCTCCCTTCTCCTATATATCAGGTCTTTTTGATTTTTGCTGTTATCACATTATCCTTTTCTTCCAGGGAAAGCAGCTCATTCCCGGTTTTTTTGCACCATGCATTGATATCCTTTTTGAATCCAAAATCCGTTACCTCGATGGTTATAATGTCTCCTGGTTCCAATGTTTTGATTTCTTTAAAAAGAGTCACAATGGGCCCGGGACACTGCATACCTCTACAGTTTATGTGTTTTTCAGGCATTCTAAACCCTCCTCTGATTTTTATTGTAATTCATAGGGATAAGCATTAATACCGCCTTCAAGAATTGCCGCTTTTTCAAAACCCATGTGCTTGAGGGTGAGATAAGCCAGGTAGGCGTTTTTCCCAACATTACATATGAGGATAATTTCTCTGTCTTTTGGTGTATCTTTTAATTCCTTCTTGAGCCTGCCTTTAGGTATGTTTACAGCACCGGGTATGGTTTTTACCATGTATTCTTCTTCTGCTCTGATGTCAATGAACATCACGTTTTTGTCAGACAGTTTTTCATGAGCTTCGATGGGAGAAATGCCTTTGACTTTGTCTGCAACTTTATTCAACCAGACATTGGCCGTTGTTATGGTGGAACTCATTGCAGAAGAGAATGGAGGTGCATAGGCCAGGTCCAGTTTTGCCAGATCATCGACCCTGGCGCCGAAAGTTATTGCCGCTGCAATGATATCAATGGGCTTATCCACAACGCCCTCACCCACGATCTGAGCCCCGAGAACTTTGTGGGATTTCCTGTCAGCTATCAATTTGGTAACGATTTTTTTGTAACCCGGGTAATAGTGGGCTCTGTCATCGGCAGGAACAATTACAGTTTCAACATCGAAACCTTCTTTTACAGCTTCTCTTTCAGTAAGGCCGGTTTTGGCTGCGTTCATGTTGAACACCTTAACTACGTTTGTACCGAGCACTCCTCTTAATTCATCCCTTTCTGCGTTTTCGGCAAATAGATTTATAGCAGCAATTCTACCGGTCTTATTTGAGGTTGACCCCATAGGAAACCATGCAGGTTTACCAGTGATTAGATTGATATTTTCGGCACAATCTCCCACAGCATAAATGTCTTCAATGTTTGTTTCCATGTTGTGATTAACTTTAATGGCACGGGTATCACCCAGTTCGATACCGGCCTTTTGGGCCAGTTCTGTGTTTGGTCTTACACCTACCGACATTATTACCATATCAGCAGGTATTTTTTTGCTGGGAGTGACGGCATATTTTACATTGCCATCAGAGTCTCCTTCAAAGGCTTCCACGGCTTCACCCGTGATTACATCAACTCCGTGTTCCATAAGCTCATTTTGGACCAGAAGGGCCATTTCTTTATCGTACATGGGAAGCACGTGATCCAGCAATTCTACTACAGCGGTTTTTATTCCCCTTTCTGTCAGGTTTTCAGCAACCTCAAGGCCGATGAAACCTCCTCCCACCACAACAGCATTTTTTACTTTACCAGTGTTAATGAGTTGTTTAATTTTTATAGCCTCCGAAACCGTCCTTAGTGTGAAGATGTTGTTCAGTTCAACTCCTTTAATGGGTGGAACAAAGGGAGAGGCACCTGTAGCTAAAATCAGCTTATCGTATTTAAACTCCTTGATCTTATCAGTTTTTAAATCTTTTGCCACAACTTTTTTTGCTTCAGGCAGAATGTCTATTGCCTCATGATGTGTTAAAACATCAATGTCGAACTCTTTTTTGAATGCTTCAGGCGTTTTTACCAAAAGTTCATCCTTCGATTTAATAACATCTCCGATGTAATAGGGCAGGCCGCAACCGGCATAAGAGATGTATTCATCCCTTGTTAAAACTGTCACATTCATGTCCATATTTTCCCTTCTGGCCTTTGAAGCGGCTTTTGTACCGGCAGCTACCGCTCCAATAACCAAGATGTTTTTCATGCTTTACCCCTCCATATCTATATATCATTGTATTATAATAATACGATATTACGAACAAAAAATCAAGGGCAGTATACGAGAATGTTACAGTTTTTTTCGCTTTTGTTTTAAATATGATTTTTCTTCCTCGCCGAGGATTGTGTTTATGATTCTCTTTGCGTCTTCGTTAATCACCTTGTAACAAACCTCCAGCCCTTTCCTGGTGCCTTCCAGGATTCCCCTTGCTTTTAATATGGCAAGGTGCTGCGAGATCGTTGACTGGGGAAGCTCCAGACATTCTTGAATTGTTTTTACGTTGCATTCATTTTCCATCAGACCAGCGACGATGCATAGCCTTACAGGATGTCCTAAAGTCTTTAATAATTCGGCCTTATCCCTGAAAATTTCTTTAAAAGACATAAAATTCACCGCTTTCATCTTAATCTATATATTCATATTAATCGATATATTAAGGTTTTGTCAATGTTAATATAGTACAAAGTAAGTGTAAAGGTTTAGTAGGAAACTAGAGACCACTTATCACTGACAGACCCTCTAGCTGCAGGTAAACTCACCCTCACTTACTCGCTCCAATCCCTCTCTGCTTTGGATATGTAGTTTCTTAATTTCTTAAAATGAATTTTATCTAAATCTCTTTTAATTTCCCGTTGTTCTTTAACATCAGTATGGTCGCCATGATGTGGGCTCCTTTACTGCTCCAATTCATACCCCGTTTCTTTATAGATTGGCTATTTTTTTGTCTACAAAGGTCTCGTCTACTCCCATACTATGTAATTCTTCATGAAATAGACTTGCTTTTATACGAAATCTATAATCCCATAAATGATCTCTGTATTTTTTAAAGTGCTTTACTAATTTCTCCCGTTGTCTTATGTTCTCTTGTGTTGAACCTTTATATAAATTTTTTATTACTAACAGCGCCGGCGGGTTTAATAATGAAAAGTTGCTGAATAAAAAGTATAGCCATAAAAATTTATAAAGCGTTTGAAGGGAAAATTATTTTTTTATAGAATTCTTATTTGTAGAATTTACAAAACAATACATATATTTTTGATAATATTTATAAAAATAACAAGTTATTTAAGTAATTATTTGAAGGGAAGAAGGGAGGGTTGTTGTTATGGGTATTAGTGTAAAGGATGCACTTACATTACCGGGACTAAACAAAGCAAGGTTATTAGCTGGTAAAAAGGGGTTAAATAAGATAATTGAAAGAGTAAGTGTTGTTGAAGCTCCAGATTTCAAGGCTTATAAAAGTTTGGTTAAAGAGGGGGACTTTTTTATAACCTCTTTTTATGCAGTAAAGAATGATGAACATCTTCAACTCAAGGCGGTAGAAACCCTTTTATCCTGCGGCAGCAGCGGTCTTGTCGTGATTGATCTTTATTTTAAAGATCTATCAAAAGAAATTAAGAATTTTGCAGATGAAGCTTCTTTTCCTATTATGATTCTTCCTGAAAGTGTGCCCTATGCAGAGGTAATAACAAATGTAATGGATGCAATCATCAGACAGAAGGATAATCTTATCAAAGAAATGAGGATTAACAATATTTTACAGAATGGCAGAACGAAGAATGAAATCATTGAAATGGCTTTAAGTATAAATAGAAATTTTAGAAAAAATGTTGTTTGCGCTTACTGTATAAATACCGATGGTTTGTTAGACAGTTTTGTTTCATTGAAGAACTACTCAGAAAAATTCAAGACATGGGAAATTATAAATTATCAGAAGGGTATCCTTATCATAATGACTTTTGAAAACAATCCAGAAAATTTAGTAAAATATCTAATAAATGAAATAATGGATATCATTTCCTTAAAGGGTAAGACATTTAAAATAGGGGTAAGTGATGTACATGAAGGTCTGGAATTTTTAAATTTAAGTATTAAAGAAGCTCTAATAGCAGCAGATGCTTCTGATAGAATTTCCCAAAGTTGTATAGTTAACTATAGAGATTTGGGAATATATAAATTACTCATGCCTTTAAGGGATAAGGCCGAGATTCAAAATTTTTATAATGAAATAATACCGCCTATATCAATATATGACCAAAAATACAATACCAAACTTTTTGAAACGGCAGTTGCGTTTGTTGAAAATGATGGTAACATTAAAAAAACCGCTAGAGCTTTATTTCAGCACGAAAATACAATAAGGTATCGTTTAAACAGAATTAAAGAGATTCTTAATATGGAAAACCAGGAAGGAAGCTTTTACGAACAGCTTTCGATAGCAGTTAAAATTCACAAATTATTATTTTAAAGGATAAATTCTGAGGTTATTATTAAGCAACTTGTGATACGATTGAAACAAATTGTATAAAAAACAAAAAATCACATCATATTTTGCAAAAACCACAAAGGTTATAAATTGTTGTTTATAGAATCTTATTAAAAAATATTTTGATATTAATAAAGTTTTAAAAAATTTTTAATATACAGATCTAATGCAACAAAATCAATCTTTTTTAAAGGGGAGGTGGAATTAACCGATAAAACGATTTTTAATTATAACTGTCCAGTTGAATCGGTATTGGTAATAGCAGAAGTGTATATTACCCGAAGGCTGTCGAACAGCCAGTTTTGTATCTGGCAGCGGCTAAAACGATAACAGAGTTCTTCTGAGTACAAGTATAGATGTTTTTATCTACTCTATGATATGTACCTTCTATAAAAGCTTGGCATCGCAAATCCTAGTGCTGTATCAACCAACTTGGATGGTTTATAGGAAATAATTGGAAACATCGCTGATGAAAAGATTCAGAGCAAGTGTTTTCTCTGCCTCAATGGGCGCCTAAACTGCTAAACAACTGCTAAAAAAGAGACTTCTCCCAAGTTGCATTTCTTATCTAATAAATATGGTGCATAAATATTACATATTTTACCAAAGTGTAGAT
>DFNM01000025.1:0-430 GCA_002376045.1 Firmicutes bacterium UBA3567 | reverse complement strand
CATTATGAGATACAGCACTAGTATGAAGCCGTTTTTAAGAATTAAGAATTCATAAGGATAAGATCGAAATTCCGGAGCAGTAAAGATATTAAAATTATTAAATCCAAAATAACCGATTTGTGAAAACAACAAAAAAATGCATCGAATTTTATAAAATTCACAAAGGGCACCTGATGTTATTTGAAGAATTATATCCGAAATTTAAATAAAAATTTTTAAATTTATCCATACAGCATTTTCAATGGACTACTCTACCCTATTTTTAACATCAAATCACACAATTTTAAAAAGATTAAGAAAAAATCAAAGGGAGGGATGTTGAGTCAAAAAACTTTTTTTAAAATTAATTAACTACGAGGAGGGGATGACATGAGGAGATTATCAAAAATCAAAAAAGTGTCACTGTTAATGGTGTTGTTGATAATAACCA
>DFNM01000042.1:15379-17281 GCA_002376045.1 Firmicutes bacterium UBA3567 | reverse complement strand
CGTTTTTAAAACACTTCCAGGTATTGGTCAATTTCCCACTGATGTACCTGAGCACGGTAAATATCCCATTCGATTTTCTTTGCCTCAATAAAGTGCTTACAAATGTGTTCACCCAAAGCCTCGCAAATAACCTCGTCTTTTTTAAGTTCCTGAATAGCTTCATAAAGATTACCTGGAAGGCTTTCTATGTTTAATTCAGCTCTATCATCCGCATCTATATCATACATGTTTCTGTTTACGGGTTCTGGAGGCATGATCTTGTTCTTAATTCCATCAAGACCTGATTTAAGCATTACAGCCAGAGCTAGATATGGATTACAGGATGGATCAGGGCTTCTTAATTCTACCCGTGTACCTCTTCCCCTACGTGCAGGCACTCTAATCAAAGGACTCCTGTTGCATTCAGACCATGCTATATACACAGGTGCTTCATAGCCGGGCACAAGGCGCTTATATGAATTCACCAATGGATTTGTTATAGCTGTAAACCCTTTGGCATGTTTCATAAGGCCTCCAATATAGTAGAGAGCAACATCACTTAACTGGTATTTAGCATGAGGGTCATAAAAAGCATTCTCATTACCCTTGAAGAGAGATTGATGGGTATGCATACCGGAACCATTAATTCCATGGATTGGTTTGGGCATAAAAGTTGCGTGTAGATTATGCTGAAGGGCTATTGTTCTTACAACAAACCTAAAAGTCGCAATCATATCAGCCATGGTAAGGGCATCAGCATACTTGAAATCTATCTCGTGCTGACCCGGTGCCACTTCATGATGAGATGCTTCAATCTCAAACCCCATTTCTTCAAGTGCTAGAACCATATCCCGGCGTGCATGCTCTCCCAAATCTACTGGGGCAAGGTCAAAATATCCTGCCTGATCATGGGTTTCCGTCGTAGCCTTACCCTTTTCATCTCTGTTAAACAGAAAGAATTCCGGCTCCGGGCCGACATTCATTACAAATCCCATTTCTTCTGCTTCTGCAATTACCTTTTTTAAAGTACATCTCGGACAACCCTTAAAGGGTTCTCCATTGTGATCATATATATCACACATAAGCCTGGCCACAGCACCTTCTTTGGGCTTCCATGGGAAAACTGCAAAAGTTGAAGGATCGGGTTTCAAGTACATATCAGATTCTTCTATTCGCACAAAGCCTTCAATGGATGAACCATCGAACATCAGTTCGCCGTCTAAGGCTTTGTCCAGCTGATCTATTGGTATTGCAACATTTTTAATTATTCCCAATATATCTGTAAATTGAAGTCTGATAAATTTAACATTTAACTCATCTACCAATCGTTTAACATCTTCTTTTGTGTATGCAGGCACTTTATACACCTCTCCTTTTAATCTTCAGTTAAATTTTTTATCAACTCATCCAGATATGACGGTGGGTAAAGGGATTGCTTTTTTCTTCCCCGGTTAAAGTAAGATTTTGCATCTGATTCTACATCCTTTTTCTTTTTCCTGTTTGTTTTAGTGTGTTCTGCGTAATATTCCTTTATTTCTTTTATAGACATACCCTTTTGTATTAATTTTTTAATCTCTTTTAATTTTTCCACTTCATTAGGTGTATACAAACGTTTATTACCAGGGGTTCTCTTGGGAACCACAAGGCCCATTTTATCATAGTATCGAATTTGCCTCTCACTAAGACCTGTTAGTTCCTTAACTACTCCAACGGGATACACCGGAGAGTCCTGACCTAAATCTATTTTCCTCACTCCTTTCCTTAACCCGGCAATAGGTTTTTTATTTACCCTTATTCTATACACGAAAAAAATTGATGTCAAGCTTAATGTTAAGTTTTCTTACATGATTATGGATAATATTTTTGTAATAAAAAAAGGATTTTAATGTTTCTAAGGAGAATATCAATAAAAAATTTTATACA
>DFNM01000042.1:0-15015 GCA_002376045.1 Firmicutes bacterium UBA3567 | reverse complement strand
TTGTAAATCATATAAAAATATGATCAAAAAGTAAAAAAATCTTATACTTCTAAGAATCCGCATTTAACCACACTTATTAAAAAATAGGGGGGGAGTTTATGGTCTTACCAGATTCTTTAGCCTTAGAAATAGTGTACAAAATAAAAAAAATAATTGGCTATGACATAAATATAATGAATGACAGGGGGATTATAATTGGCAGTACAGATAAAAAAAGAATTCATACTTTTCATCAGGGAGCACTGGAAGTTATAAAGACAGGAAAAAGTCTAGAAATAACAAAAAAAAATATTAATAAACTTGAAGGTGTTAAACAAGGAGTAAATTTACCAATTTCTTTTAATAGCAAAATAGTTGGAGTAGTTGGAATTACGGGAACCCCCTCTAAGGTTAAAAACTACGGGCAATTAGTTAAAACAATGGTAGAATTGATGTTGCAGCAGACATTTTTAGTAGAACAGATTCAAATGACTAAAAAATCAAAAGAGATATTTATATATGATTTGATTCATGGAAATTTATATGACACAAACGAAGATCAAATTATAGCAAGAGGAAAAGTTTTTGGTTTTGATTTAATTTTGCCAAGATTATGTATAGTTTTTAACACTAAGTTTGATTCTCAACAAAAATCATTAAAAACTAATGAATTTTTAAATCAAAATTTAACAAAAAAAATTTCTAATGTTATTGTCGATTATCTCAGTAATAACAAACAAGACATTATCATATCTTTGGGTAATGGCAATTTTGTCGTTCTGTTAAGTTTTATAAATCTTGATATTTATAAAAAAGAAATGGATAAAATTATTAATAAGTGTGAACATATTTGTATGATATTAAAAGAAAGATTTGATGTTGAAACTTATGTAGGTATTGGTTCACTATATAATTCTATTAATAAACTAAAAAATTCATATAAAGAAGCTTTAAAAGCAATAAACATAGGAAAAATGATAAAAGAAACTAGATTGGATTTATATCATCGCAAAAGTAATGTGTTTTATTTTAATGATTTAGGAATTTATCTTCTGATTGATAACCTCCCTGAAAAAACATTGAAAAATTATACTCAAAAATATCTCAATATAAACCATAACTTACACGACCTTTTAGATGAAACACTAAAAAAGACACTGGTTACATTTTTCGACTGCAACCTAAACATTAGCAAAGCTTCTAAAAAACTTTACATTCATAGAAATACATTATTATATCGTTTAAATAAAATTTTTAAACTTACAGGTCGAGATCCGCGCATTTTTAGTGATGCTATTGACCTAAAAATAGGCCTTATAATTGATACAATAAAAAACAGGAATCTAACAGCGAATAACAATTAAATTTTGAAAGGTCTGGTATTAAAAACCAGACCTTTTAATTTAATCTTCATCTACTTTAATTTTATTCAACACCTCTTTGTTCACTAGATTTTCTGGAGTTTTTCCTTTTAAACCTGCAGATAAATTTCTTGCTGCCATTATAGCCATCTTAGTCCTGGTGGCAATACTTGCACTTGCAATGTGTGGCAATATGATAATATTATCAAGCTTTAGTAAAGGATTATTAATATTGGGTGGCTCTGGATCCATTACATCAAGCCCTGCTCCAGCTATTTCATTGTTTACCAAAGCTTTATACAATGCCTTTTCATCAACTACAGGGCCTCTAGCAGTATTTATAAGTATAGCAGTTTTCTTCATCATACTTAAAGTTTTTTCATTTATGAGATGCTTTGTATCAGGTGTTAAAGGCACATGAATGCTAACAAAATCTGATTTTTGTAAAAGTTCGTCCATCTCAACAAATTCTAATCCCAACTCATTTTCTGCTTTTTCATTCCTATACAAATCATAATACAGCACTTTCATATCAAAACCTTTCGCCCTTTTGGCAACAGCATATCCTATTCTGCCCAGACCTATGAGTCCAAGCACTGCACCGTGTATATCTTGTCCTAACAGCAACATCGGTTCCCATGTTTTCCATTTACCAGCTCTAACAAATTTATCAGCTTCTACAATTCTTCTTGCTGTAGCCATTAAAAGGGCAAATGCCAGATCAGCAGTGGTTTCCGTTAATACTTCAGGTGTGTTTGTAACCATAATCCCCCGCGCTGTAGCTTCTCTTACATCAATATTATCAAACCCCACGGCATAATTACTAATGATTTTCAATTTTCTGGCCCTATTCATCACTTCCGCATCTATTTTATCTGTAAGCAAAGATAACAAACCATCAACATCTTCGACTTCCTCTAATAAAATCTCTTTAGGAGGTGGCAGTTCATCATCCCAAACCTTTATATCGGCTGCTTTTTTTAGAATTTTTAGGCCCTCTTCTAGAATCTTCCTCGTAACATACACCTTTGGTTTCAAATGTTCCATCTCCTTTCTTACTTAGTTACCCCTGAAAAAGTAGTAATTTAAAACTCATTTTCTCCATGGTATTGTTACAGAATCATCGGGTAACTCCTGCTGCATCAACCAACTCGGATGGTTTTTAGGAAATAATTGGAACCGTCGCTGATGAAAAGATTCAAAGCAAGTGTTTTCTCTGGTTCAATAGGCGCCTAAACTGTTAAACAACTGCTAAAAAAGAGACTTCTTCCAAGTTACATTTCTTCTCTAATAAATATGGTGCATAAATATCCTATATTTTACCAAAATGTAGATGCCATTATGAGATACAGCACTCCTTCGGGGCTTCCTATACCAGGCTGGCTATTCTCTGCAGGTTATAGGCAAATATTCCGTTAAATAATCTTTAACACTACTATAGCTGGAAAAATCCGTTTGGGCAAGCAGGCAGATATTGATTAGGCAAAAAAGAGTGTTTATGTTTTGTTCTTTAAATAATTAGTAATTGGCAAAAGGGAGAAAAATAGCTGTCACTACAAGTGTAATACGGATATAAGTAAAAGCATAAGGTAGAACCCACAGGGTTCCACCTTATGCTTTTTTGAAACATCTGTTTTAAACAAATACAGCGGCGATAGCTGATACAACCACAATAGTTACGATACCCTGAACCAAAGTTGCCATAGAGTGAGTTTTGTAGGCAGTCGATGTGTCAAGGCCAGAAAACTGGCTGACCACCCAAAAATAGCTATCATTTGCATGGGATATGGTCATGGCGCCAGCCCCAGTAGCCATCACTACAAGTGCTTTAGCTATAGCTGAAGTAAGTCCTAATGCAGGTAGTAAAGGGGCAACGATTGCTGAAGTTGTTATGAGCGCTACTGTTGAAGAACCCTGAGCAGTCTTCAAAGCGGCTGCTATTACAAAGGGGAGCAGGATTCCGATATGATACTGGGCCAAAGTTTGTCCCAGATAGTTTCCTATGGGTGTAGCTTTGAGTATTGAACCAAAGGCGCCGCCTGCGCCAGTTATCATAATTATTACTGCAGCATTTTTAAGCCCATCACCTATCCAACCATTTATATGTTCTTCACTCAAGCTAGGTAGCATGCGGAAGGCAATAAATACACCCAATAGAAGCGCCACGGTAGGATTACCTATAAACTCAAAAAATGTTTTAATACTCCCAGAGCCAAAAGGTTCACTAGGAAATGCTGCAATTGATTTTAAGGTTATCAATATGATTGGTATGACAATTGGGGCAAAAGCATCAAAATTGTTTGGTAGAGATTTATGTTGTTTTTGAAGTTCCTCATAATCTATTTCCAGTTGAGGTTCTACATAATATTTAGATGCCACCTTTACAGACCAGAAGTAACCTGCTAAAATAGCCGGAATGGATACAATTAACCCCACTAGAATGACTAAACCTAGGTCTGCATCTATAGTTCCAGCGGCGGCTATTGGACCAGGGGTAGGTGGAACTAGAGTATGAGTAGCATATAGACCTGTTGACAAAGCTACAGCCATAGTCGCCATAGATATCCCCGTTTTTTTAGAAAGAGCTTTATTAAGGGAAGAAAGAATTACAAAGCCGCTGTCACAAAAAACAGGAATTGATACTATTGCTCCGGTTATAGACATGGCCAGGACGGTTCTAGCCTTTCCAACGACTTTGAGAACGGCATTAGCCATTGTCAGAGTCCCCCCAGATTTTTCTAAAATAGTTCCTATAATTGTCCCGGCGATAATCACAATACCGATATACTTAAGTATTCCACCAAAACCACTAGTTATATTTGATACTACTTCCAAAGCTGGCATTCCGGACGCCAGGCCAACACCAAATGCAGCTAACAGCAATACCAAAAAGGCATGGAGCTTAACTTTAGCTGTCATATAAATAATAAATAAGATAGCCACAACTAGAATCAACAGAAGAATAGAACCTTCTTGCATGAAGTTTCCCCCTTTTTTAAAATAATCGTTTAATAGCTAACCAAAACTACTTTTAGTAATTAGATTAAAACACCTCCTTATCCACAAAAAATCCCCTTCGTCAAATTGCTAAAAAAATTCATTTATTTTATAATTTTTTTGTTTATTCTGTACGTCAATTAACAAAATACGAAATAACCTTTCTCCTGCCCGTTCTACAAGCAAATCAGCTTTCTGGAATGCTTCTTCCAGTGACATTGGTTTATCTATAATGCTCTCTATACCATCAATTCCATAGTCATACAGCTCATACGCATCATCTCTTATACTTCCAACAACAGCTATAACTGGTACCCCGTATTTTTTGGCAACTTTACATACACCGTATACTGTTTTGCCGTTTAATATCTGCTTATCAATCTGCCCTTCCCCTGTAACTACTAAATCGGCTTTTTTTACGTATTTCTCGAAATCCGTAACATTTAGCACGATGTCTATACCCTTTTTCAATTCTGCATTTAAAAAAGCAACTAACCCTGCACCCAATCCACCTGCTGCTCCTGCTCCGGGGATGTTCCTTATATCACGTCCCAGATCTCTTTCTACCACATCAGCTAAATGCGCAAGATTATCATCTAAAATTTTTACCATGTTTTCATCAGCCCCTTTTTGCGGTCCATACACATAGGCAGCACCATCGGGGCCACACAATGGATTTGCTACATCACAGGCCACTTCTATCTTTGCCGTTTTTATCCTTTCATCAATCCCTGTATTGTCTATTTTTGCTATTCTGCTTAATTCTCCACCACCAAACCCAATATCCTGGCCCTTTTCGTCAAGAAACTTTACTCCTAATGCTTGAGCCATTCCGACCCCGCCATCGTTTGTCGCACTTCCTCCTATTCCCATAACAATTCTTCCACAACCTAAATCCAGAGCTTTTTTAATAAGTTGACCGGTTCCATATGTTGTAGTAATCATAGGATTTCTTTTTTCAGGAGGTACAAGGGGCAAGCCCGAAGCTTTGGCCATCTCAATAATTGCGGTTTTTCCATCTTTTAATATACCAAAAGTAGCATTTACTTCCTCACCCAGAGGACCAATTACTCTCGCTTTAACAATCTCCCCTCCAACAGCTGAAATAAGAGTCTCAACTGTACCTTCCCCTCCATCTGCCATGGGAATTTTAATTATATCAACATCTTTTACTACTTTTTTAATCCCTCTTTCTAAAGCATCGGCTACTTCTTTCGATGATAAACTACCTTTGTAAGAATCAGGTGCGATTAGTATTCTCATTTTCTCTTGGCCTCCTAGCTCGTATAACCAACTATTCAATTGCAAACAGTAAAAATTTTAAATTGTTTTATAATCCAAATTTATTTTAATTCAATAGAACTTTAATAACAATTGATTTAATATACGAAAAATATTTTGATTTAAAAAAAATTTTTATGCATTTTTTACATAAAAATAAAGACCCTTTCTTTTGGGGTCAGATTATATATTTCTCAGGATAATAGTAGCCGAACTAAAATAAATAAACAATCCGACTATATCCAGGCTTGTAGTAACAAAAGGTCCTGAAGCAACAGCAGGGTCTTTGCCTAAACGATTTAACACCAGGGGGTCAACGAACCCATAACTGCAGCAATAACCAAAGACAAAGCCATTGATATTCCAACCACCAGACCGATCTCTGGTACACCCTGCCATATTGTTGCAACAATTGCTACTAAAAATCCACATACTGTTCCCAGAATAATACCTACTAGGCCTTTCCTTGCTATGTAGGGAAATTTTGTAGTTTTCTTCCAAATCTGTGATAATTTCGACGATGTCAGCTGGAGTTTTTGTTTCTTAAGATCATCCATAAGCTGAAGCTGCACATCTACTTCTAACTCTTCAATAACATCAGCTGTTTTATCGATATCAAGCATGGAAAATATAGTTTTAAGAAGGATTTCTACGGTGCTAACCAGGTCAATACTGAAGTTTTTTGTGTCACTGACCTCCTTTTAGGGGGCTGCTTATGATGTGAACAAAAACAGGTGGTAGCACGATCCCTCCTTCTTTTGATAATTTACCCCTGTAAGAAACCGGTTATAACAATCAGGATAAGGGTCCACTTTACCACCACCTTTCTGTATTGCCCATAAAAAAAAGCCCTTTTGACAAGCAAAAAGGGCCTTCATCCGCAAACTGCCAAAACAAGTGTTTCCTTTTTAATTCCTTGTTACTTTTATTGTATATCCTGAAGCCTTGAACGTCAAACAGTTTATTTTTAGGATAGCTTTTAAATCAAATATCAAGTTTCATATCTCCAGGCTTAATTAATTTTACTCTTCTCATGAGCTCTGAAAAAATAAGGGTTAAAATTGCAGGTGCTATAAAGTGGAGCAATAATATCCCGGGTATAGCAGCTGTTCCCATGGCTTCAATGGTACCAAACTGGCCAACGAGTCCACTGGTGCCCATTCCAGCTCCCTCTGGAACGTTTTCCATCTTAAATATAGTTGTGGATAAGGGACCCAAAATGGCACTGGTTAATATCGGCGGTAGCCAGATCAGCGGGTTCCTAACAATATTGGGGATCTGCAGCATTGAGGTCCCCAATCCCTGAGAAAACAAACCTCCCCAGCCGTTTTCCCTGAAGCTGGCCACAGCAAAGCCTATCATCTGGGCTGAACATCCCACTGTAGATGCGCCTGCTGCCAGACCACTTAGTTGAAGCATAATAGCCAAAGCGGCACTGCTGATGGGTAAAGTTAATATCATTCCCATCATTACAGCAACCAGCATACCCATAGGAACAGGATGCAATTCTGTTGCTCTCATTATAATTTGGCCCAACCCTTTCATGAAGGCATCAATACCCGGCCCTATAAACCTTGCCGCAGTGATACCTGCAGAAATAGTTACTGCGGGTGTTATTATAATATCCAGTTTGGTTTCTTTTGATACCAGTTTACCCATCTCTGCCCCAATAACTACAGCAACAAAGGCCCCGGCAGGTCCTCCCAGTTCCGCTCCTGCCATTCCTGTTACAACCGAAGGAAAGAGCACCAATAAAGGAGCTTTCAGCCCATGAGCAACAGCCACACCAATGGCAGGCCCCATCATCTTCATTGCAGCGAGGCCGAAATCTACCAGCATCTGTATACCTAATTTTTGACCCAATACTTTGAGGATAAGCCCTACAATCAAGGATGAAAACAATCCCTGAGCCATAGCTCCCAATGCATCTATACCATACCGCTGCAGGGATATCTCAATATCCTTTTTTTTCAAAAAACTATCTCTTTCAGCCATCCCTTTATCACTCCTGACTTCGCTTTTTACGAAAATATCCATACACGGATTCTGCAACTTTTTTATTCATCCCTTTTACCTGAATCAATTCGTTAATAGATGCCTGCTTTATGCTTTCTAAAGAGCCCAGTTCTTTTAAAAGAGCATTTCTACGTTTTGGTCCTATCCCTGGTATTTCGTCTAATACTGAAGTCAATGCCTTTTTGTTCCTCAATTTTCGGTGATATGTTATAGCAAACCTGTGGGCTTCATCCCTTATGCGCTGTAGCAGATAAAGCCCCTGGGAATTTGGTGGAAGTATAACTGGATCTTTTCTATCTTCAACAAAAACGTGTTCAAACTCTTTAGCCAGGCCTATGGCCGGTATATCCTCTAAACCAAGTTCCTTAAGGGCTTTCCGGGCTGAATTCAGCTGGCCTTTACCGCCATCAACCAGGATGAGATCGGGTAAAATACAAAACTTCCCTTCTATGCGACTTGTTTCTTGCTTTTTGATTTGTTCTATTTCTTTTTGGCTGTGAGCAAAACGCCTGTAGATGACTTCATACATGCTGGCAAAATCATCAGGACCGTTAACAGTTTTAACTTTGAATTTTCGGTAATCGCTTTTTTTAGGCTGCCCTTCTTCAAATACCACCATTGAAGCAACTGACTGCACGCCCTGAATGTTTGATATATCAAAAGCCTCGATTCTATACGGGGGTTCATCCAGATTTAAATATCTAGCTAATTCAGCCAAAGCTTCATCACACTGCTGCTGTTTTTTCTTAATGGTATTTTTTCTCTGTTTCATGTTCAACACAGCATTCTGATAAACCATTTCAACTAGCCTTTTCTTTTCTCCCCGTTGAGGGGTTTTAAGATAGACTCGGCTGCCCTTCTTTTCCGAGAGCCACTGTTCAATTAATTCCCTATCCTCCACTTCTTCCCCAACAAGAACTTCTCGAGGGATAAAGGTAATCCCTGAATAAAACTGTTTAACAAAGGAAGTTAGTATCTCTTTTCTGTTTAAACCGCTTGTCCCGGCTAAAATAAAACTGTCACTTTCTACAAGTTTTCCCTTCCTGATAAAAAATATCTGAACAAGGGCTTCATTATTATCTTTTTCAACAGCAATAACATCCTGGTCTTCCATAGAGGATGAAACAACCTTTTGCTTCTGTACTACTTGTTTTATTGCTCTTATTTTGTCCCTAATTTCTGCAGCCCTTTCAAAATTCATGTCCCGGGCTGCTTTTTCCATCTCCTTCCGAAGCCTGCGAATAAGCTCTTCCCCCCTGCCTCTTAAAAAAAGGATAACATCGTTTATCAGTTCGTTGTATTTCTTTTCACTTACTTTAACCTGACAGGGTGCCAGACATCTTTTTATATGATAATTTAAACACTCCCTATCTTTTATGGGAGTTCCAGTAAGGTCTTTTTTGCAGCTTCGAATTGGGAATACTTTTCTGATAAGCTTTAATGTTTCCCTCATTGCGCCGGCATTCACATATGGCCCGAAATATTTTGACTCATCTTTCTTTATCCTTCTCACTACAACTAAGCGGGGAAACCTTTCATTCATCGTTATTTTTATATATGGATAGTTCTTATCATCCTTCATAAGCACATTGTATCGTGGCCTGTGTTTTTTGATGAGATTGGATTCAAGGATCAGTGCTTCAATCTCCGAGTCTGTAACAATATAATCAACTTCCGCTATTTTTTTAAGCATTACTTCGATTCTAGGCGACTTTTGAGTTGATGAAAAATAAGACCTTACCCTTTTTTTTAGGGAAACTGCTTTTCCAACGTATATAATACAGCCTTTCGAGTTTTTAAACATGTAAACTCCGGGTTCATCAGGAAGAGATTCTAAGAATTTATCCATTTCTACCATTAACAGACACTCCTCTGTGGAGTTTAGCATTCTATATTATAACATAAAAGTTAAGTGTATTTACAACTGTTTTTACACAAAAAGTTTTCAAAAAGTGTAACAAAACCATGGCTGTTTAATATATAATAATACTAAAAAAGAAATATTTGTTTTGCAAAGGGGAGTAGCTAGCAGAGAGATCTGCGTTAAGTTCGACATGCTGGCAAAAAATTTTTGCCCGGACTTAACCCGAGACTTTTGTGCTTGGTAGCGAGACTTTTGTTTCAGCTTACCAAAGGATGTTTATCCTGGTAAGGTTCGAAATAAAGGTCTCGCTTTTAATTTTGAACAACAAAAAACAGAAAAGAGCTCGCTGAAAATGCGAGCTTGAACCTTGATAATTTTAGGTCAATTAACCGACTCCCTGTATTTATAACTGGATACTCTCCTGGTTGTATTATTAAATTCTGCTTTCAAATGTTGAGATATAGCCTCTATAATCGTCATATCTCCATCCAACAACCTTAATGAAAACCATCTAAGATTCAGATATTCTGGTAAATAAAAGGATATTTTTTTGTTAAGCTTCTCAACAGTTTTTTCAACCACATCATCATAGTTTATTTTCAAAGGCTTAGTATACTGTAATCCTAAAGCAATTCTATATATTGATTCTTTTAAAAGATCTAAGCCCTCTCCCATTAAAGCCGATGTGGGTATCACTGGTACTCCGAGTTCGTTAGATAATCCTTTTATATCAATTTCTATATTTTTTCGCCGTGCTTCATCCATTAAATTTAAACAGACAACAACCCTATCCGTAATCTCAATGACTTGAAGCACCAGGTTTAAGTTTCTTTCAAGGCATGTTGAATCAACGACAACTACAGTTGCATCTGGTCGGGCAAAACAGATAAAATCCCTGGCAACCTGTTCTTCAACCGAATGTGCCAGCAATGAATACGTTCCCGGAAGGTCTATAAGTTTAAAAGATCTCCCTCTGTGAAGAAAAACGCCTTCGGCTCGAAGAACCGTTTTGCCCGGCCAATTACCTGTATGTTGTTTTAAACCGGTAAGGGCATTAAAAACCGTGCTTTTCCCTGTGTTGGGATTACCGGCTAAAGCAACTACAGGTTGTTCAGAAGAATCTGTAAAAACATGGAATTTTTCTCTTGAAGCTTTTGAACCACATGATTGATGGGTTAGCCCCATAGATTCAATCCCCCTCATCAATTTTTATTACCAGGATCTCATCTGCTTCTTCTCTCCGTAAAGCTATCACACTCCCTTTAATAAAATAAGCAGTCGGATCTCCAAACATGCTGCGTCTGATCACTTCAACTACACTACCTTTAACAAATCCCAGGTCCATCAAACGGCGTCTTTCCAGGCCTCTTAATGTCAAATGATTTACTATTCCCTTTTCTCCTGGTAAAAGCTCTGTAAGCTTTACTTCTTTTTTCAATAATACCTGCCTCCTTTAGCAATAAAAAAATAGCATCGTTATTTTTAATATATTAATGTTAATCAACATTTGTTACTTTGCCAATACACATCAAAAAAACCGCCCTAATACAGGCGGTTTAATACTATTTCTCAATTATGGGGTTACAGAACTTTATTCTCCTGGATTGACGTGCTTTTCAAAAACTGGTAGGGTTGAGTCGGGGCAACCTTCTATATCTTTTCTAACGAGGCTACTCTTTAACACTCCAGTCTTTATCTTGGATGTTATCATTATTCTATGGTTGTTTTGGATGTTTGCTCTTGTTGAAATTCCGGGCATTACATAGTCAACCGGTATTCTCTCCTCATCCCATCCTCTGAATTTATAATACTTTTACCATGGTTTCCAACTGTTGAGGAGTAATTACCTTTTGCACGGGCCCCATGGGTTCTTCAAAAAATCTCCAGGGAAGATTTGATCTGAGTTAAAAACAATCTTTTCATCCTTCCCTATTTTAAAACTTCCCATATCTTCTCAACATCTCTGCCTTTTCTATTCTTCCTAATTTCACATAAGCCTGATATTCATACTCCAGGGATAGCACAGGAATTTTCATACCTTTTATGTTTACAAATTTTCTGTAACGTGTTACATCAACAGGAGGTTCCCACTCTCCGTTTTCAAGCTTTTTTTGTATATCACCCATTATTTCTACTTCCACCCCATCGATACAGAGTTTTCCAAAATGAGACTTTATTGCATCTGTGGAAGAAAAAGAAACCTTTTGCGTCACATACTCTGAAAAAAGTCCTTGAATCTCATATGCTCCTTTTTTATTTGTTTGTACATCTATGTCATTAACTTTTATTGGTATTCCCTGAAGGGCAAAACTGGTACTGCCTGTAAGGGCCCAATCAATCTTCCTGTTTCCAATACGGATATACAATTTACGCAAAGCAGAAAGATGGCTATCAGGAAGCATCTACATCCCTCCTTTTAAACCCCTTATCACCACTGATAAAGGGTTCTTATCGAAAATCATTCCAGCAACAATACCTGCAGGATTGCAACTATCATCATTAGCCCTGATGCAGGAATTAATAATCGATACACCGGTGCCAATTTTACTTTAAAGTACTGTTTTGTTAAAACCATACATAGGTGAATAGGAGACAACAAATAGCCTAAAAAAATGGAGGTAAACAACAGGGAAACATATGGCCCCACAGCATGCACCGGAATCATGGGAGAAAAGATTGCGATAAGCAATCCCATTGCTGCTACGTGCACACCAGTAACATATGCTGATACAAACCCCAAAAGTATTATCATAACAACAAGGGGAACCCCTAATCCGATAAGGGTTTCAGCAATAATATCAACTGCTCCTGAAGCTTCAACAACTGACTTGAAACCCATTACCCCGGCAATAACCAGCATAAGATTGTATTTGACTCCCTTTGTAAAAAAGCCTTTTATTCGCCGTTTATATTCCTTAACAACTTCATTTTGGGGAGGATTTTTTATCACAGCCAGAGCAAGGCCCGCAATAACTGCTATATAGAAGGGTATCTTAAACAAAATTGCTAAAACAAGTATGCTTAAAATTGGTAAAAAGCTTAATAAAAATCGTTTACAGCTTTTAAGCAGGTTATCATTTTTGGTTTGTGTATGGGGTTCAGATTCCACATCCTTAAAAAAGATAAAGTATGCCGATACAACCCCTGCTGCCATTATGAGAAAGTTGTATTTGATTATAACTACTTTCTCAATGTTTAAAAGCTCACTAGCCAGTATTATGGGAGAATACAACGGGTATATATAATATCCAATATGTCTGAAGAAAAGATTTATTGCAGTTTTACTTGTATTACTCAACTCTATTTTGTTTCCGCTTTCTTCAACCATGGGTGCTGAAAGGATTGCACCCCCTGGAACCGAAAGTGTTCCTATTAATGCTGGCAAGACCATAGTTAGTAGCTTTGTATTTTTAAATATAGCTATAAGAGAATCAATCATCCCATCAAGGTCACCAGTTTCTTTTAAAACATAACCAAGCCCGCTTATTAAAGCCACTACTGTCATTAGCTGAAGGGATATGGGATCAATTATCCCCTCAAATATAGAAATACTTATCTGTTTTATTCCCAACGTGGAAAACAACCCTACAATAATGGCTCCTACAAAAAGAGATATACCTATATCAATTTTTTTGTAAATAAGGAACATTATCGTTACAAAACTTAAAGCTATCCCTATAACTTCCATTTAGTTTTCACTCCCAATTATTCTTTGTACGCTTTTTTGAACACAATCAAATAATCCTGTTTAGTCATCTCCCGTGGATTACTCCTGGTAGAAATGTTTTTAGCCGACATCTCTGCCAGTTTATCCAGGTCTGCTTCCTCTACATCCAGGCTTTTAAAAGGTGGAAGGTTAACATCCGCAACAAGCTGTTTGACCCTCTGGACAGCCTTTGCTGCACCATCATCAATAGTTTCAAACTCCTCTCCCATGGCTTCAGCAATCCTGGCGTATCTTTCTTTGCAGAACTCCATATTGTATTCCATCACATATGGTAAGAGAATAGAATTACACACCCCATGAGGTGCGTCATACATTCCGCCCAAAGCTTCAGCCATACAGTGTACAGCACCCACATCAGAATGGCTAAAAGCAATTCCCGCCAGTAAACTCCCCAGTAACATACCGGATCTCGCTCTGATATCAGAACCGTTGAACACTGCGGTTTTCAAGTTCTTCGATATGAGTTCTACTGCATACAGAGCCACAACATCACTTATGGGTTCCGCAACCTTCACGGTATAAGCCTCAATGGCATGGGTGAGGGCATCAACACCTGTTGACGCTGTAACATGGGGCGGCATAGTAATGGTTAATTTTGGATCGATCAAAGCAACTTTCGCCGCTATGTAAGGGCTTTTAACCGTCATCTTGTAATTGTTCCTTGTATCCGTTATAACAGATGAGAAGGTTACCTCACTACCGGTACCCGCTGTTGTTGGTATAGTTATAAGTGGAAGGATAGGACGCTTAACCGCAGTTTTGCCTTCATAATCCTTTATCCTATCTCCTTCATGGGTGGCCAACACACCAATGGCCTTGGCACAATCAATAGGGCTCCCTCCCCCAACAGCTACCATTACATCAGCATTGAATTCTCTGACTATTTTTGATCCCTTCTCGACATTGTAATCCTTAGGATTTGCTTCAACTTCATCGTAGATTCTGTATTCAATCCCCGATGTATCCAGTATTGATGTAACTCTATTAACCAATCCTGCTTTCATAATACCGGAATCTGTTATGATAACAACTTTTTTGGCCTGGAGCTTTTCCAACTCTTCCTTAAGTTTTTCTATTATACCTATTCCATACTCAATTCTTGTAGGAAGCTCAAAACTAAAGGGTTTCAGTATGTTATCCATTTTTTATTCCTCCCACATAAAATTAAATTTTTATTCGC
Source organism: Firmicutes bacterium UBA3567 (assembly GCA_002376045.1). Lineage (GTDB taxonomy): Bacteria > Bacillota > Thermosediminibacteria > Koleobacterales > UBA3567 > UBA3567. Next base: position 610 of record DFNM01000042.1, on the reverse strand, counting down.
CACTACCTTTTTATTATCATAAATAATTTATTCAGCAAAACATAGCATTTCCCTTTTTTGTTTTTAACAAAAATGGCTATACCTTTTAATCAGCAACTTTTTTATATATTGAGGCTGGACTTAATCAACATCGCGTATAGCTTTTTGGATGGAACCTCGCCTTGTTCAGGGTAAAATCGGACCGAACTCAATGCAGCTTCCTGCCGGTGAATCCTTCCGAGGACGTCCTGCCCCCTCATTCCGATTTTGCTCCTATCTCATTGTTTTAAGTTAAAACTCTTTATTTCTTAGTTTTTTAATGTATTAAAATCAGCAGTAGCCAAAGCTGTGGATATGCCGCAGCTTATGTTTTTATCTACAATCAATCATTCATTACATCGCACCTCACTCCTGGAACCTGCCAGGGGTAAAGGCTCCCGCTCCTACCACTCAATTGTGGTTGAGTGCCAGGCACTTAACTAAATACATCCGTAAACTGCAGTAAACCTGGGATTGACCAAATATATCTAAAACTTTTTAATCCCCGGGCTTTGTCTCACCCATACTCTGCCCTCGACTACCCTATCATTTCTCACAGGGTCTTTGCCCTTACTTTCCTTCGTCCTGTCTT
>DFNM01000123.1 GCA_002376045.1 Firmicutes bacterium UBA3567 | reverse complement strand
CTATATGCTGTTTTGAAAAAAAATGAAGGCTCTCTTTTGCGGTAATTAGCCCATATTTCGAGTGGACTCCTAGAAATATGCGTTGCCTATTTTTCACGATAGAATTTTCTTTAATGCGAAAGATGAGTATTATAAAGGTTTTATCTTTTCGGTATTTTGATAACGAATTCAAAATAATCTCCCTTGTCTTCTTTCATGTAGATTACGTTTATTCCTGATTCCTTCATGTTGGATATCAATTCCTTGATGGGGTTTTCAAAAAGCCTTATGTCTCTGTAAAACTTTTTGATTTTCCGGGCAGGGGACTTGCTTTTCCTTTCTTCATCTAGTATTTTTTCTACCAGTTTTTCAGCTTCCTTTACATTTAATTTTTTCTGGACAATGGTGTGGACAGCACCTATCTGCAATTCTTCAGAAGGTAGTTTTAGCAAACATCTGGCGTGTCTTTCTGTAAGTTTTTCCCGGGAAATAATTCCCTTTACACTTTCAGGTAATTTAAGAATCCTCAACTTATTGGCAATGGTTGATTGGCTCTTTCCGACCTTTTCTGCCAGTTCTTCCTGGGTCAGATCGTATTCAGAAATAAGCTGATAATATCCCTGAGCTTCATCTAAAAAATTCAGATCTTCCCTCTGCAGGTTCTCAACCAGTGCAATAACTACAGAATCTTCATCCTGGGTGTGCTTTACAATAGCAGGTATTTTCTTTAAACCTGCTATTTGAGCTGCTCGCCATCTCCTTTCACCGGCTATCAGTTCATATCCTCCTTTATTCTTGTTTCGCACAATGATGGGCTGTATTACTCCGTAAATTTTTATAGACTGAGCCAGTTCTTCCAACGTCTCACCTGGAAAATCCTTCCTAGGCTGATATGGATTCGGATGAATCATCTCCAGTGGTATCTCCAGAACTTCGTTTCTCCTTTTCCCAAACATAACACATATCCGCCCCCAATTTTGCATATATTAAAGATTTCTCCACCAAACTGCCATTTTCCTCCTTTTATTTTTATTTTACTGGTCTTTTTTGGGGAATCCCCGGTCTTCTTGGGTATTTTGGGGGTGTTGTTTTTACTTTTTTTATCAATACCAGTTTCCGTTGATCTCCTAAGACTGGAAGACTTAAATCAATTATATCCACTATTTCTCCCCCCATAACTTCAATGGCTTTCCTGCCTTCCTTCAATTCTTCTTCCATGGTTTTTCCCTTCTGACATATAAAATAACCGTCCTTTTTTAAGAGGGGTAAACAGTATTCACTCACTATGCTCATTGTGGATACTGCCCGTGAGACAGCAACATCAAATTTTTCTCTAAAGTTTTTGTCTTGACCTAAGTTTTCTGCCCTTTCGTGAAGAGCCACAGCATCCTTTAATCCCAGAGTTTCAATGGCCTTTTCTAAAAAGCTTATCTTTTTCCTTGAAGCATCCACCAGCACCAGTTTCAAGCTTTTATCATAAATCTTGAGAGGGATTCCGGGGAAACCAGCACCTGTTCCTACATCAATCAGTTTTAAACTGTTTTGTATAACACCAGTTTTTATACAGGTAAGGGAATCCAGAAAATGTTTTACGATGATTTCTAAATCATCTGTGATAGCCGTCAGGTTAACCTTTCGATTGTAGCTCTTCAGCATCTCCATAAACTCCAGCATTTTGTTGATTTGTTTATCCGACAACACTATTCCCATTGTTAGAGCACCTTCATGTAAAATCCTGCTATTCTCCATTTTCTTCCCTTTCTTTGTTTTTTCTTTTTATTTGCTCAAGATAGATGATCAAAATTGAAATGTCGGCAGGATTTACTCCAGAAATCCTTGAAGCCTGGCCTATGGAAGTGGGCCTTATTTCCTTCAGTTTCTCCCTGGCTTCATTCCTGAGACCCCGGATTTCATCATAGTTTATGTTTTCAGGAATTTTTTTCTTTTCCATTTTTTTATACTGTTTAGCCTGTTCCATCTGCCTTTTGATGTAGCCGTGATATTTTATCTGAATCTTGACTTGTTCCACTACATCCTCTGGAAGAAGCAGTCTTTCCGGGTCCAGCTCTTCTAGGTTTTCATATTCCAGCTCCGGCCTTTTCAACAACTCAAAGAGCGCTACTGGTGTTTTTAAAGGCGATGTTCCCAGCTTTTTTAAAATTTCCTGGTTTTCTTTACTGGGAGTTATTTTTATTTCCATCAACCGTCTTATTTCTTCCTCAATCATTTTTCTCTTTTTCTCGAATTTTTTGTAGCGCTCCGGCGAAATTAAACCCAGTTTGTAACCAATTTCCGTCAACCTCAGATCGGCATTGTCCTGTCTCAGCAATAATCTATATTCTGCCCTGGATGTCAGCATTCTGTAAGGTTCATCTGTCCCTTTTGTTATAAGGTCATCTATCAAAACTCCTATATAGGCCTGAGACCTATCCAGTATCAAAGGTTCCTGATCTTTTATATACAAAGCAGCATTAATACCGGCTATGATACCCTGAGCAGCGGCTTCTTCATAACCGGATGTCCCATTTATCTGACCTGCCATGAACAATCCCTTTATACTCTTGGTTTCCAGGTTTGCTTTCAGCTGGGTGGGTATGACATAATCATACTCAATGGCATACCCTGGCCTCATTATTTCCACTCGCTCCATACCAGGCACACTTCTATACATTTTTATCTGTACATCTTCAGGTAGACTGGTGGACAAACCCTGCACATACATTTCATTGGTGTCTCTGCCTTCCGGTTCTATAAACACCTGATGGGAAGGCTTATCTTTAAACCTTACCACCTTTGTCTCTATGGAAGGGCAGTATCTGGGGCCTATTCCTTCAATGTTACCTGTATAAAGAGGAGATCGGTGGAGGTTGTCCTGTATTATCTTATGAGTCTCTTCGGTTGTATATGTTAACCAACAGGAAACCTGTTCTCTTTCGATGTGCTCGGAAGTGAAAGAAAAGGGTATGATTTTTATATTTCCAGGCTGTTCCTTCATTTTGGAAAAATCAATGCTTCGCCTGTCGACCCTTGCGGGTGTCCCAGTCTTAAATCGACCCAATTTGAAACCCAGATCTATAAGGCTTTTTGATAATTCATTTGCTGGAAACATTCCATTGGGGCCTCCACTATAATTCACCTCACCGATAATTATACGTCCCTTTAAATAAACCCCTGTTGTGACTACAACTGCCCTGCACATAAAAACAGCCCCTGTTTTGGTAACTACTCCTGCAACTTTTTCTCCCTCCACCAGAATCTCTACCACTTCCGCCTGCTTCACATCGAGGTTTTCTTGAATCTCCAGGGTCAACTTCATTTCTTTTTGGTAGTGTTTTTTATCACACTGGGCTCTTAATGCATGGACAGCAGGACCCTTTCCAGTGTTCAACATCCTCATCTGAATAAAGGTTTTATCAGTGTTTATTCCAATCTGACCTCCCAGAGCATCTACTTCCCTAACGAGATGGCCTTTTGCAGGCCCCCCTACAGCGGGGTTGCACGGCATCATGGCTATGTTATCCATGTTTATGGTAAAAGCCACTGTCTTTAAACCCATTCTTGCTGATGCCAGGGCAGCCTCACAACCAGCATGTCCCGCTCCTATAACCGCCACATCATAACATCCAGCATGGTACACCATTTACAACACGCCTCCCTACTTTCCTATACAAAATTGGGTGAAGATTTGGTCCAAAACATCTTCACTTACAGTATCACCCGTTATTTCGCCCAGTCTGTTTCTTGCTCCTGTCACATCAATGGCGATACAATCAAGGGGCATCCCCAATTCTATCGTTTCCATGGCTTTTTCCAGGCTTTCCTTGGCATTTCTTAAGGCTTCTTTGTGCCGCAAATTGGTAATTATTGTTAAATCCCTGGATTCGATCTTTCCTTTAAAAAACATCTCTGCAATCTCTTCTTTTAACCTATCCAGCCCAATGTTTTCTTTCACCGAGATTTTTATTATTTTTTTATTACTAAAAGTTTTTCTTACAACATCTTCATCCAACCTCTGCGGCAAATCCGTTTTGTTAATTAGAACAATAGCTTTTTTATCGTTTACAAGTTTTGTTAATAACTCATCCTCTTCAGTAAACCTATCGGAAGCATCCAGCACAATCAGCAGCAAATCGGCCTGTCTGAAAAGCTCTTTTGTCCTTTCTACACCGATTTTTTCAACCATGTCTTCTGTTTCTCTTATACCTGCAGTATCAATTATCTTGAGGGGAATACCCTTTATGTTGATGTATTCTTCTATAATATCCCGGGTTGTCCCCGGAACATCCGTTACGATAGCCCTTTGTTCTCTGAGCAGGGCATTCAGCAGGGATGATTTTCCTACATTGGGTTTACCCACTATAATCGTCTTTAAACCCTCTTTTAAAATTTTTCCTGTATCAGCTGTTTCCAGCAATTCGTTTATTTTGTCTAAAACTCTCTCAACTTTTTCCCTCACTTTTTCCACAGTGATGTGTTCGATATCGTGTTCGGGAAAATCTATAGAAGCTTCAATGCTGGCAATAACCTCCAATAATTCCCTGTCCAATTCCTTAATTTCCCCGGATAATGAACCCTGTAATTGATTCAAACCGATATCCAGACCTACTTCAGTTTTCGATCTTATAAGATCTATTACAGCTTCCGCCTGGGATAAATCTATTCTACCATTCAAAAAAGCCCTTTTGGTAAATTCTCCAGGTTCTGCCAGCCTTGCTCCGTTTTTTAAAACTGTTTCCAGGACTTTTTTTAGGGGAACAATTCCACCATGGCAATTAATTTCTACAATGTCTTCCCTTGTATATGTTCTGGGAGCCCTCATCATCATAAGCAGAACTTCATCTATCACCTTGTTGTTCTCCGGGTCGATGACTTTTCCATAGTGGATGGTGTGGCTTTTTTGTTTTGTAATGTCTTTATGTGTTGGGCTTTTAAAGATTTTTGCAGCAATTTTGATGCTGTCCCTGCCACTTATCCTGACTATACCTATGCCGCCTTCTCCTAATGGTGTTGAAATAGCTGCAATCGTATCTTCAAGGTTCATACATCTTCACCTCTTCAACCCTACTATTCCCTTTATTATAAAAAAATAAGCGCATCTCCCAGCAACACACAGGGTTACAGCGCATTTTCACTGCTTCAACGCAACTATTACCTTCCGGTAGGGTTCTTCTCCCTCACTGTAGGTTTTAACCTTATCATCATTTTGTAAGGCCGTATGTATTATCCTTCGTTCATGAGGAGGCATGGGTTCTAATTCTATGTCTTTCCTGGTCTTCTTTACTTTTGCAGCAAGCTTTAAAGCGAGTTTTTTCAAAGTTTTTTCCCGTTTCTTTCTGTAGCCCTCTACATCCAGGATAACCCTCGTAAACCTATCGGTATGCTTGTTTACCGCCAGGCTGATAATATACTGCAGGGCATCTAAGGTCTGACCTCTCCTTCCTATTAACAATCCTGCATCCAAACCCTGTAGATACAACCTGATCTCATCATCCTTCTGCTCAATATCTATGCTAACTTTTACTTTCATTATGCTTACGATCCTGCTGATTAATCTAAAGGCCGTACCTGCCGGGTCGGGTTTTATTTTTACCCTTACTCTGGCACTTTTCGTCAGCAATCCGAGGATACCTTTGCTACCATCGCTTAAAACCTCTATCTCTACCTGATCTTTTTCCACACCCAACTCATTTAATGCCTTATTTACAGCTTCATCCACTGTTTTTCCCGCGGCTTCAATTTCCTTCATTAGCTCGATTCCTCCTTCACCACCGCCACAGTCTTTGTCATCAGATACTGTTGCCCTATCTGAAAAAGGTTGCTTACAACCCAATACAGCGTAAGTCCTGAAGGAAATCTCGTGCTCATCCAGCCAATAAACAAAGACATAAAAACAGTCATTTTGGTTTGAGACTCATTGCCTGTTGTAGTTGTCATCTGGGAGGAAATGTAAGTGGTTGCAGCTGCCAGAACCGGCAAAATGTATGTCCCATCAGGAGCACCCAGATCCGTTATCCACAGAAATCCTGCTTTACCAAAATCGTACGCATTCAATAATCTGAACAGAGCAATCAAAAAAGGAAACTGGATCAATAACGGCAAGCACCCTCCAGCAGGGTTTACCCTGTGTTCTTTGTATAACTTCATAAGCTCCTGGTTCAGTTTTTCCTTATTGTTTTTGTATTTCTCCTGCAGCTTCTTCTGAAGGGGAGCAATCTCCTGCATTTTCTTCATGGACTGCAGTTGTTTGTATGTCAACGGCAGTAGAATAAGCTTGATAAGTACCGTCAAGGCTATTATGGCCAATCCATAGTTGCTCGTGTATACAAAAAGAAAATCCAGGGCCTGTTTCATTATGTAGGCCAGCTTTTCAATCAAAATCTTTTCCCTCCTTAAACATTCTCTCAACCACGGTATTATTTTATTGGATCATAGCCTCCAGGATGAAAAGGATGGCACTTCAGGATCCTTTTAACACCAAGCCATAATCCTTTAAAAACACCATATTTTTTAAGGGCATCAATCACATAATTTGAACAGTTTGGATAAAATCGACACTTTCCTGATATTAACGGTGAAATAAAGATTTGATATATTCTAATTGTTTTTATCAAAACCTCTTTAATCAACTTTATCCCTACCCTTAATTATTCCGGATTTCATAAAAAGATAATATAAAGACCCCTTTATTTTATTAAAATCAACACCTTTTACCATTTTTCTTGGAATTACAACTATGTCATAGCCCTTTTTTACTCTATCCAAACTCAACCGTGCTGCTTCTCGTATTCTTCTCTTTAATTTGTTACGCTCAACGCTTTTTCCAAACTTTTTGTTCACAGAAATTCCTATTCTTGTGATATCTTTGTTGTTTTTCAGACAATACACAACCAGATACCTGTTGGCAACTGATTTTCCTTTAGAATAAACCTCTTTAAAATACCTGTTTTTTCTGAGTCTGTTCTCTTTTTTCATTCATCAATCCCGCCTATACCTATAAAAGGGCAGAAAAGGCCACTTTCATGCGGCCTTTCAGGCACTCAATTTCTTTCTTCCCTTTTTCCTTCTGTTTTTTATGATTTTTCTTCCTGCCTTTGTGCTCATCCTTTTTCTAAAACCATGAACCTTCTTTCTTCTTTTCACCTTCGGCTGATATGTGCGTTTCACGCGTGACACCTCCTCAATAAACACTAACCTTAATCCTGGCTAACTATTAAGATTATAGCTTATTTTTCTAATATGTGTCAAGGAATGCTTAAAGGTTGTGGATATTTGAAAACTAAATGCCGCAACCTGTGGATACCTTTTCAGTTTCATGTTGATGTATACGTTATAATTTGTTATTATTTACTTAGAATATCTATCTACTTTTTCGAAAACGGCCTCAGTAATTTAAAACTCTACACTTTCTCCCTTGTTCACATAATTATACACATTCTGTGGATAACTCTGTTGATAATTTTTTCTTTTTTTTTCATTAAGTTTTTTTTTCTACATTATTATATGTTTTGTCCAAAAATTATTTTTTATCCACATTTTCTGTGGATAGTTTTGTGGAAAATGTTAATAACTTATGTTTAAATTTCGTATTAATTTCCTTCTACCTGTAGATAACTTAATTTTTTACTTTACACAACATTTTTGTTAAAAATCTGCCCTAAACAACTTCTCTCAGGGGGTATTCTTAATGCAAAAAAAGTGTTCATCTGTTTGGAAATCTCTCCTTGATTTTTTTAAAACAAAACTGGACAACCAGGTAAGCTTTAAAACCTGGTTTTTGCCGTCTAAACTAATATTTCTGGATGAAAACATGGCCGTGATTCAGACACCAAATGATCTTGTAAGGAGAATGCTGGAAGAAAGGTATAAAAAATTAATAAATGAAGGTTTTTTGAAACTGCTGAACAAGGAGTTTTCAGTAGAAATCGTTGTTGATTCTGAAAACATCGATCTAGAAAACAATCAGAACAAAACATTACACAACTTCAATACTACCAGAAATTCCGATAATGATTTTGTCTCCACCCCTCTTAACCCTAAATACACCTTCGATACTTTTGTTATTGGAAACAGCAACCGTTTTGCCCATGCCGCATCCCTTGCTGTAGCAGAGGCCCCTGCCAAGGCATACAATCCCCTTTTTATTTACGGAGGAGTGGGACTTGGCAAAACTCATCTAATGCATGCCATAGGTCACTTTATTTTGGGTAATAATCCCGATGCAAAGGTGCTTTATGTGTCTTCTGAAAAATTTACCAATGAACTCATCAACTCTATAAGGGATGACAGAAATGTTCAGTTCAGAAACAAATACAGAAACATCGATGTGCTTTTAATCGATGATATTCAATTTATTGCAGGGAAGGAAAGGACCCAGGAAGAGTTCTTCCACACCTTTAATGCTTTGCACGAAGCCAGCAAACAGATCATTATTTCTAGTGACAGACCCCCAAAAGAAATTCCAACACTAGAAGAAAGGCTAAGGTCAAGGTTTGAATGGGGTTTGATAACAGATATCCAACCCCCAGACCTTGAAACCCGAATCGCCATTCTGCGGAAAAAAGCTAAAATGGAAAACCTGGAAATCCCTAATGAAGTTATGGCTTACATAGCAAAAAAAATCAAAACAAACATTCGTGAACTTGAAGGAGCTCTTATCAGAATTATGGCATACTCTTCCCTTACGAATAAAGAAATCAACGTGGAGCTGGCAAAAGAGGCTTTAAAGGACATCCTCCCCGAATCCAAATCCAAAAAGATAGATATACCTTTGATACAAAAAATTGTGGGAGAGTTTTACAACCTTTCTATCGAAGACTTCAAAAGCAAAAAAAGAACCAGAGCTGTCGCTTACCCAAGGCAGATAGCGATGTACCTTTCAAGAGAACTAACAGAGCATTCCCTCCCCAAGATAGGTGAAGAATTCGGTGGAAGGGACCATACCACAGTTTTACACGCATACGATAAAATTTTAAAAGACATCGAAACAAAACCTTCTTTCAAAAAAAGAATCAACGAAATCATTAATAAAATAAAAAACTGATTTTTGTGAAAAAGGTGTTGATTCTGCTGTTGAAAAAATGTGAATAAAAAAAACTGTAGTGCTCTAGTGGATTTGTGGATAAAAAAATCCCCAATATCCACAGGTTATTAACATCCAGAATTTAATAGTTTTTAAGTTTTACTGTGCTTTTCCACAAATTCCACAAGTCTTATTACTATTATTACTATAAATATTTTTAAATACCGTGGATAATAGCCAGTGAGTTGTTAATAACTTTTTAGGGGGATTGAGAATGAAAATCCTTTTTACCAGAGAAAGTATGTTGTACGGGTTACAGAGAGTAGAAAAAGCGGTAGCAAGCAAAACCACATTACCTATCTTAACAGGGATTTGTTTTGAAACATTAAACAGCACCAAACTGCGTTTAATAGCCACAGACCTTGAAATTGGTATAGAATGTATAATTCCCTGTGTTGTCGAAAATCATGGTGCTGTTGTGCTGCCAGCAAGCATGTTTTCCGAAATTATAAAAAAATTACCAGAAGAAGAGATAACCCTTGAAGTTGGAGAAAAAAACAAGACGGTTATAACATGTAAAAACTCCCTGTTCAACATAGCTGGTTCCTCAGTAGAAGATTTTCCCCGGCTCCCTGATATTAAAGAAGAAAAGATAATCAAAATCTCTCAGGGGTTGTTCTATGATATGATCCGGCAGACGATATTCGCTGTATCCACTGATGAAACACGACAAATACTTATAGGGGAATTATTTGAGATTAGAAATGAAAGAATAAAATTAGTGGCTCTTGATGGCTACAGAATAGCAGTTAGGGAAGGTAGAGGAGAATCTTCATTAAACCTGGAAAGGGATGTAATAATACCAGGTAAAACCCTTAACGAGTTTGCTAAGATTTTGTCTCCAAATAATGATGAATATTTTACTGTGTCCCTGACTGAAAATCAGATACTGTTTGATATGGGAGATACCCGTGTTGTCTCCAGGTTACTGCACGGTGAATTTGTAAATTATAATCAAGTGATACCCAAGCAATTTAATACTGTTGTAGAAGTGAACAAAAGCAGCATGATCAACAGCATAGAAAGGGCATACCTTGTAGCTAGAGAAGGTAGAGGTAACAATTTAATAAAGCTCAAAATCGATGATGAGGGCATAACAATAACTTCTAATTCTGATATAGGAGAAGTGAGGGAGCAGGTAAAGGCAAGGACATCGGGAGATAGCCTGATGATTGCTTTTAATTCCAAGTATCTGCTGGATGCTTTAAAGGCTACGGATTCAGAAGAAGTAAAAATGGAGTTTATAAATGAAGTCAACCCATGTATTGTAAAGCCTCTCAACCTTAATAACCAGTTAAATTTAGTACTACCTGTAAAAATCAGGTAAAAGAAGGTGTTTCAAATTGAGACAGGTAAAAATAAAAACAGATTTTATACAGCTGGATCAGTTTTTGAAATGGGCAAACATTGTTGAAACAGGCGGCCAGGCCAAGATGCTGATAAAACAGGGCTATGTAACTGTAAACGGTGAGCAAGAATTGAGAAGGAGCAGAAAATTAAAACAAGGAGATGTCGTGATGATAAAGGAAGTGGGTAAATTAAAAGTAACACGCTGATTGGAGTGTTAGCATATTGTTCATCAAAAAAATATTCCTGAAAAGTTTTAGGAATTACAGTGGATTGGAACAGGATTTTAGTCCTGGAATAAACTTGATAGTGGGTCAGAATGCTCAGGGCAAAACAAACCTCCTTGAGAGTTTATACATTTTAAGCATGGGTAAATCCTTCAGAACCGTTAGGGATACTGAATTAATTAAGTGGAATTCAAAAGGATATGTGGTTAAAGGTATTGTTATAAAGAAAGAAGATGAGCTTGAAATAAAGTTAAAGTACTTAAAAAATGACAGAAAAAGGGTTTGGATAAACAATGTAGAAAAAAAACATCTAAGGGATTTTGTAGGAAAAATAAATGTTGTGGTGTTTTCTCCCCAGGATCTTTCCATTGTGAAAGGAGAACCCTCTAAAAGGAGAAGTTTTATAGATAAAGAACTGATTCAAGTAAATCCCCTTTACAGCTTTTACACATCCCAGTATAACAAAGTAATACTTCAAAGGAACAATTTGCTCAGGAGTTTATCCAAAAATTCAAAGGACATTGGCCTTCTCGAAGTATTGAACAAACAATTGGCCAAGTATGGTACCCAGATATTGCTGAAAAGGCAGGATATTGTACGTAAATTAAGTATTCTGGCTAGACTTATACAGCGGAAAATAACAGGAGGGAAAGAAGACCTGGAAATAAATTACATATCCACTATAGGAGATGTAACTGATAAAGCACAGCGGGTAATTTATAATATTTTCTTAGACAAACTACAAAAAATGAAGGAAAAAGAGATAGAACGAGGAATTACCCTTGTAGGACCCCATAGAGATGATTTAACCTTTCTGATAAATGGAATAGATACTAAGGTTTATGGTTCTCAGGGACAACAAAGGACTACTGCCCTTTCACTAAAACTTGCCGAATTGGAGTTCATAAAATCAGAGGTGGGAGATTACCCGATACTCCTTTTGGATGACGTTTTTTCAGAATTAGATAGAGACAGGCAGAGATTTCTGCTTAAAACGATAAAACACGTACAGACTTTTATCACGGTTACGGATGGAATGCATGCCGATATTCAACCTGATAGGGTTTTCAGGGTAGAGAAGGGTGTTGTAAAGGAGTGTTTTGGTATTGGAGAAATTGGAAAAAATACTAAGGACCAGAATCAGGAAACTTGGTCTTGACACCCGGATCAAGGAAAAAACGATTTTTTTATACTGGGAAGATATAGTAGGAAAGCTTTCCAGGTTTTCGACTCCTGCCTTCGTTAACCAGGGAGTACTGTTTGTAAATGTACCCAACTCTGTATGGGCTCACAACATGTTGATTTTTAAGCATGAGATTCTGAATAGGATAAACAGCAGGCTGGGTTCCAAAATAATAAAAGACATTAGATTTAAGTGCGGGAAAGTGGGAGTTAGGAGATTCAAAGGCTTTGATGGGGAAACAGGTAAAAAGATAGAAAGTATTGATTTAACTGAAAAGGAACTGGCAAAGGTAGATGCAATAGCCTTTCACATCAAAGATGAGGTTCTGAGAGAAAGATTCAAAGAGATTGTGGTAAAGGATTTAAAGTACAGGAAATGGAAGCTGCAACAAAAGTGGAAACCCTGTGTAGAGTGCAAGCGGCTCCACGATGAAAAACACCAATTGTGCTATTACTGCAGATCCATTAACAATAACAATTCAGTTATTTAAAGAATATTTTCAGGGTAGTTTCCCATGTTGCTGGGTGTCACCATCAGAAGGATGAAAACGGATTTATGTAAGATAAATCAACAGCGGCTGGTGTTAGAAGGTCGAACCTTGCCTGGTGCTTTTAGTCCATAGGGTAGTTTGACCTCAATAGCCTGGTGCACCACAGATTGTTGCCGTAAGGAAGCATGCAGGGTAATTATTTGTCTTAGGTTTATCTTGCTATTGCATTTTTACCATAAACTGTTTTCAGAGTAGAGTAGATTTTAAAAATATACCCAAGTTTGGTGACATTTTTTCCAACGCCAGTTATTTTCTCCCTTGAAAACGCAGTAGAGAAAAATCTTTTTGCTTGCTGAAGCTCCTATAGTAAAATCAAAGGTTTAAGAGTCTAATTTAATTTCACCACTACTTTTTGTTAATAATTGTTGATACTCTTGCTGGATAATAACTGGTAAATTTTTACTCCAAACTCAGGTATATGATTAAAAATACGTAATACAATACACTTGTTGTTTTCAAAGGAGATGGTTAAATTATGTTTATACACCTTGGCAGAGATAAGATGGTTCTGGCAAAAGACGTAATAGCCATCATCAATATAGAATCAACACAAATTGCAGAAAGCACCAGAGAGTTTTTGCAGATTGCTGAAGAAGAAGGTTTCATAAAAGAAGTCTCAAAAGGAAAACCCAAATCCTTTGTAATCACGAATCGATGTGTTTACATGACACACATTTCATCCGTCACTCTCCAGAAAAGGAGTAATTTTTTAAGAGCTATAAAAGATAAGCCGTAATGGCTTAAGGCCTAACGCTGTTACGGTTTTTTCGTGTAAAGATAGTTGAATGGAGGTTAGTTGTATGGCTGATAAAATGACAAGCAGATACAGCGAAGAAGATATTCAGGTGCTTGAAGGCCTTGAAGCAGTTAGAAGAAGACCTGGAATGTACATTGGCAGCACAGGCCCTAAGGGTCTACATCACCTGGTGTATGAAGTTGTAGATAACAGCATTGATGAAGCTATGGCAGGTTATTGTGACAGCATCAGGGTTATAATCCACAAGGGTAATTCAATAACGGTGGAAGATGACGGCAGAGGTATACCCATTAAACCTCATCCAAAAGTTAAAAAACCAGCAGTTGAAGTTGTTTTAACAATGCTTCATGCAGGAGGTAAATTTGGCGGCCAGGGCTACAAGGTTTCAGGTGGTCTCCATGGAGTAGGTGTTTCTGTTGTAAATGCCCTTTCAGAATGGCTTGTTGTAAAAGTCAAGAGGCACGGCAAAATTTACACTCAGCAGTATGAAAGGGGTAAACCCGTAACGGAGCTCAAAGAAGGGGAATCTACTCAAGAAACTGGCACTATAATAACCTTTAAACCTGATCCCGAGATTTTTGAGGATATTAATTTTAATTATGAAGTTTTGTGCCAGAGATTGAGAGAACTCGCTTTCTTGAACAAGGGCCTGAAGATAGAGATAGTTGATGAGAGAACAAGCAAGTCCAACACATACAAGTATGATGGTGGTATAGTTTCTTTTGTGAAGTATGTAAACAGGAACAAGGATGTGCTTCATAATGAACCCCTTTATTTTGAAGGAGAGAAAGACGGTTCACACGTTGAAGTAGCAATTCAATACACCACAAGCTATACAGAAAACATTTTTTCTTTTGCCAACAATATAAATACGCATGAAGGTGGTACTCATTTGAGCGGATTTAAAATAGCTCTTACCAGAACAGTCAACGATTATGCCAGGAAAAACAATCTCTTAAAAGAAAACGAGGACAACCTGATAGGAGATGATATTAGAGAGGGTTTGACAGCAGTTATCAGTGTAAAGACCTTGAATCCCCAATTTGAGGGTCAGACAAAAACAAAGCTGGCTAACAGTGAAATAAGAGGAATAGTTGATTCTATTGTTGCTCAGGGAGTAGGAAATTACCTGGATCAAAATCCATCTATTGCTAAGAAGATTATTGAAAAGTGCATCAGTGCAGCACGAGCTAGAGAAGCTGCAAGAAAAGCAAGGGAATTAACCCGGAGAAAAAACGTCCTGGAAAACCTTTCCCTGCCTGGCAAACTTGCAGATTGTTCTGAGAAAGACCCCAAAGGCACAGAGCTCTACCTTGTGGAGGGAGATTCGGCAGGTGGTTCAGCTAAACAGGGAAGAGATAGAAGATTCCAGGCTATACTGCCGTTGAGGGGAAAAATTATAAACGTGGAAAAAGCCCGTTTGGATAAGATACTGAACAATGAAGAAATAAGATCCATCATAACGGCTATGGGCACGGGCATAGGAGAGGATTTTGATAAAGACAAGGCCAGATATGGGAAGTGTATTTTAATGACAGATGCGGACATAGATGGTTCACACATACGAACACTTCTCCTCACATTTTTCTACAGGTACATGAAACCCCTGATTGAAAATGGCAGCATATACATTGCTCAGCCGCCTCTTTATAAGATAAAAAAAGGTAAGAAAGAGTATTATGCATACAGTGATAGGGAACTTGAAAAGCTCCTAAAACAGATCGGGAGAAATGGCGTAACAATCCAGAGGTTTAAAGGTCTGGGTGAAATGAATCCTGACCAACTGTGGGAGACAACCATGAATCCAGAAACGAGAACTATTTTACAGGTTACCCTTGAAGATGCCATAGAAGCGGATGAAATATTCACAATTTTGATGGGAGATAAGGTAAAACCCCGAAGGGAGTTCATCCAGCAGCATGCAAAGGAAGTGCAAAATTTAGATGTATAGATGTATAGACATACATGCTGCTAACAACACCATCAGAAGAATAAAAATTCATTGAGGGAGATGACCTGATTTTTAACCGGGCTTATGGAGTACAATAAGTCAAGGGCGGGCAAAGCTCGCACAGTTTACCCTCGAACCGCTAAAGGGAACAACTAAAATAGCCAGGGCCCGGTTAATTATTTTGGTTCTTTTCCATTTTAGTTGAGTTAAATGCCATGCAAACCTAATCCGATCAAATGAGGCAGTCAAGGCCGCCG
>DFNM01000118.1 GCA_002376045.1 Firmicutes bacterium UBA3567 | reverse complement strand
ATGCAATAGAAAATTCTTTATTTTCTATCAGGAGGGTTTTAACATGAAATTCAATTCAAAATCAATACACGCCGGTTCAAAGCACTGTCCGATAACTGGTGCACATGTAACTCCCATTTATCAAACATCCACCTTTGTGTTTAAAGATGCCGACCAGGGAGCCCGCAGATTCGCCGGGGAAGAAGAAGGTTATATTTATACAAGATTGGGCAATCCCACAATTGATGAACTGGAAACCAGAATAGCCGCTCTAGAAGGAGGGGAAGCCGCTATAGCTACAGCTTCAGGAATGGCCGCCATTTCCACCAGTTTTTTGACCCTGCTGGAAAAGGGAGACCATGTTGTGGTAGCAGATACTTTATACGGCTGCACCCACAGCCTGCTAAGCCACATTTTACCCAAATTCGGCATTGAGATTACTTTCGTAGATGCTGCTGACCCAGATGATGTTGAAAAAGCAATGAAACAGAACACAAAAATCCTTTATGTTGAAACCCCAGCCAATCCTACATTAAAACTGGTAGACTTAAGAGCCGTTTCACAAATCGCTCATAAATACGGGGCATATCTAATAGTGGACAACACCTTCATGACACCTTACTTGCAAAGGCCCATTGAAACGGGAGCGGATTTTGTTGTCCACAGTGCAACAAAATACATCGGGGGTCATGGTGATGTTGTTGCAGGAATCATAGTGGGACCCAGAAATATAATTTCTAAAATGAAGATGCCCTACCTTAAAGACCTGGGTGGAATTACATCCCCATTCGACGCATGGCTGCTCCTGAGGGGATTGAAAACCCTGGGACCCAGGATGGAAATCCACTGCAGGAATGCCCAAAAAGTTGCTGAATACCTTGAAGACCATCCCCTTATTGAAGAAGTCCATTATCCGGGTCTGCCTTCTCACCCACAGCATGACCTGGCAAAAAGGCAGATGGACGGTTTTGGCGGAATGATAAGCTTTGAGCTCAAAGGCGGCATAGAGGCAGGTAAGGTTTTAATGGACAGCGTTAAACTGATAACCCTTGCCGTAAGCCTGGGATGTGTAGACTCCCTTATCCAACATCCTGCTTCAATGACCCACTCACCGGTCCCCAGAGAAGAAAGGTTAAAAGCCGGCATCACTGACGGTCTCGTAAGATTTTCCGTAGGAATCGAAGATGTGGAAGACATTATCGCTGACCTGGACCAGGCACTGAATAAGGTTAAAGCAGTGATTTAAAATTTACGGCAGGTTCACCAACCTGCCGTAAGATTTTAATCCCTCATATCCAGCTCTCCTTCAAAAACCTACAGTAATTTTTCTAGATTTTTATATTTCCGCCGTCTCGGTTTATTGTATATGTGGATGCCTTGATTTTTAAGAAAGAACAAACTACAATTTAAAGAAACAGGTTCTGGAGGGAAGACTAAATGAATCGATTTGAATCAAAACTTAGAAACTCAGCACCTGACTTTTGATCCAAATCAAAATTAAATTAATCAATCCCCGGTTTGAAACGGGGATTAAGTTTTATTTAGACAAAGAAATCATCCAAGTTGAGTTTTGAAACAATCGGGTTTACCCACCTTAAGGCTGCCATGTATTCCCTTACTGAAACATATTTGTCAACAAAGGAAACCAACAGGGATTCCTTATACCTGGGTAGATATAACGTCGATGGCCACATGTGTTTCACAATAATATCTTCCTCTATTTCATTTAATTTAAAATACCTTCTTGAATTTTTTAAAGCGGTTTTGGGATGCAGGGTGAAGTGTCTTCCTCCGCCACCTCTTTTCCTGGTGTATTCCCTCCAGTCATACAAAAAGAAATCATGCAGCAAACCCCCTCTTGCAGCCGACCGATAATCGAGGTTTAGTTTTCTGGCATTTTTATAGGATAGATAGGAAACCAAAACCACGTGTTCATACCTGTTGGTAGTATGATGTTTAAAATTCTTTAACTGCATAAATTCCGGATGGAATAAGATATCTGCCACTATGTCTATAAATTCTCTTTCTGCTGTAATCATGATATCTTCCTCCCATCAATCCAATAACCTCTCTTCAAAAATAGCATACCAATATTAAGTATTTGGTAAACAAAAAAATAAAAAAATTGAAAATGAATATTAATATAAAAAAGCCCCACTCAAACAGCGAGGCTTTAAAGAAAAAGGGAAGCAGCTTTCATCTATAAAAAGGGCTTAGCATTTACAGGTTTAAGGTGTTCTAATACGTTTTCAAGTATTGGTCCAGTTCCCACTGATGCACCTGGGCACGGTATACATCCCATTCCTTTTCTTTTGCTTCTACGAAATGATTAAATATGTGCTCACCCAGGGCTTCTCTGATAACTTCATCTTTTTTAAGTTCCTGGACCGCCTCATACAGGCTGCCGGGAAGGCTTTCTATGTTTTGCTTGATTCGATCAACAGCATCCAGGTTGTAGACGTTTATATTCACCGGTTCCGGCGGCATTATCCTGTTCTTTATTCCATCGAGGCCGGCCTTTAGCATCACAGCCATGGCAAGATACGGGTTGCATGATGGATCAGGGCTCCGCAGTTCCACACGGGTGCTTTTACCCCTCTTCGCCGGCACCCTTATCAAGGGGCTGCGGTTCCTCTCTGACCATGCTATATAAACAGGGGCTTCATACCCGGGTACAAGGCGTTTGTAAGAATTCACTAAAGGATTTGTAATAGCCGTAAATCCTTTTGCATGTTTAATGAGGCCTCCTATATAGTAAAGAGCTATCTCGCTTAACTGATACTTTGAATCGGGATCGTAAAAGGCATTCTCATCACCCCTAAAGAGGGACTGATGGGTATGCATCCCAGAACCATTGATGCCGTAGATGGGTTTGGGCATAAAGGTGGCATGGAGATTGTGTTGAAGGGCAATGGTCCTGACAACAAACCTGAAGGTTGCAATCCGATCTGCAGTGGTAAGAGCATCGGCGTACTTGAAGTCTATTTCATGCTGACCCGGGGCTACTTCATGGTGAGAAGCTTCGATCTCAAAACCCATCTCCTCCAGAGCCAGGACTATATCCCGCCTGGCGTGTTCTCCAAGGTCAACGGGAGCAAGGTCAAAATAACCGGCCTGATCATGGGTTTCTGTTGTGGCTTCCCCATTCTCATCTCTGTTAAAGAGGAAAAATTCCGGTTCAGGCCCTGCATTCATAACAAATCCCATTTCTTCCGCTTCTTTTGTTACCCTTTTCAATGTGCAACGAGGACATCCCTCAAAGGGCTCTCCATCAGAGGTATAAACATCACAAATAAGCCTTGCCACTGCCCCTTCCTTGGGTCTCCAGGGTAAAATAGCAA
This sequence comes from Firmicutes bacterium UBA3567, assembly GCA_002376045.1. Taxonomy (GTDB): domain Bacteria; phylum Bacillota; class Thermosediminibacteria; order Koleobacterales; family UBA3567; genus UBA3567. Next base: position 4,572 of record DFNM01000118.1, on the reverse strand, counting down.
ATGTGGATGGATCAGGTTTTAGATACATGTCGGATTCTTCTATACGCACAAACCCTTCTATTGATGAGCCGTCAAACATCAATTCACCGTCCAGAGCTTTTTCAAGCTGGTCTACCGGTATTGCAACATTTTTAATTGCACCCAGGATATCGGTAAACTGCAGCCTGATAAACTTAACATTAAACTTATCAACCAATCTTTTAACATCTTCTTTTTCATATTTTGCCATCACTCTCATCCCCTCCAAAATAAAATTTAAATTAATTTTATACCCAAAACAGCAAAACTTCAAGTTTTATGTCAGGTTTCCTGACATTGCTCTCAAATTAGGTTATATCTGGCAATTTCAGTGAAATGCCAAAGATTGTTCCTTTCCTTTCTAGCCTAACAACCCGGTGTTTCGGATTTCATGCCATTTTCAAAAGTTCAGAGGTCAGTAGCAGGATGAACAAAAGACATTGAATGGATGAGATCCAGGGTTTCTCCTTCTGCTTTATTAGCGTTTTTATCGATCAAAATCAACTCCGATGCTATACCCTGCAGCATCAGGGCAAAAGCAACTGTAGAATCGACATATCCAGTACCAATAATACCTACCTTCATATGCCATCCTTCCTTTAGTTTTTTCTTTTTGAGTATCTCCTTTTTTCGTTTTCTTAAAAACCACATCCCCAATCCGTGTAACTTGGACCAGGAACTTTTAATTATCATGTTATTTCTTAAACAAGTTCTATTGAATAAAATTATCCAAATGATATAATAATTATCAAAGGCAGCTACTAGACATTATAAAACATGGAATGATCAGAATGAAAACAATGATCAATCTTTTAAAAAATTCGATTTTACTGGTTGACAGCATTGAGTTCATAAGGTTTGGCGAATACAACCGCAAAATAACATTCTTTACTTTCTCTTTTGGTGTTATAGGAGTTTTGTTTGCAGTATACATCGTTAAGAGTTTGAATCTTCCAATACTTCAATGGGTTGTTGCAGCAATTGTGTTTCACGCAGGCATAAACATGCTGTTTGAACAGTCTAAGAATAAGCAGGCTGCCCAGGCTTAAATTAAAGCTCACAAGGAGGTTAAGCTATGCTTTTTTTAACCAAAGAAGATATCAAAAAAGTATTTACCATGAAAGATGCTATTGAAGCTGTTAAGGAGGCCTTCAGCATCTACTCCCGAGGAAAAAGTGTCGTACCTATGCGAGTAAACATTGGTATACACAAACATAAGGGCCAAACCCTGTATATGCCAGCATATATAGAAGAAATGGATAGTGGTGGAGTAAAAATTGTTTCAGTTTTTCCGCAGAACATAGAAAAAGGAATGGCTTCCGTTCAGGCCACCATGGTTCTGGTAAATGAACAAACAGGTCAAATATGCGCCATACTGGATGGAACATATCTGACGCAGCTTAGAACGGGTGCTGCTCAGGGCGCTGCTACTGACATTCTGGCCAGAAAAGATTCAAAAGTGGGGATGTTGTTCGGCACAGGCGGTCAAGCAGTTTCTCAACTTGAAGCTATGCTGGTCGCCAGAAAACTCCAATGTGTATATGTGTACGATATAAATCTGCAGAGGGCAAAACAGTTTTGCGAAAGAATGCAGCAAGAACTAGCCCAGTATGGTGCACAAATTCAGGTAACAGAAGATCCAAATTCAGTTGTTTCAGAAGCGGACATAATAACAACTGTAACAACATCAAAGGAACCTGTTTTCGATGGAAGGCTTGTAAAAGCAGGAACCCACATAAACGGTGTAGGCTCGTACACCCCTGAAATGCAGGAACTAGATGAATACATAGTTCAAAGAGCCGATAGAATATTTGTAGATTCCAAAGAAGCAGTGCTTTCAGAAGCAGGAGATTTCATCATTCCCTTAAAAAAAGGCTCAATTAACGAAGACAGCATAAATGGTGAATTGGGAGAAGTTGTGGCCGGTAAACTTCACGGAAGAAGCAATGAAAAACAAATTACATTGTTTAAAACAGTGGGTATAGCTGTACAGGATGTTGTCACAGCCAAAAAAATATATGACCGAGCTTTAGAGCAGGGAGTAGGCCAAAAAATAGACTTTTAATATTTACAAAAGGGGTAATGCCTATAGTAGCATTACCCTTTTTCATTATCACTCTTCAGGTTTACAAGCATAGCAGTGAATATTATAGTACAAAAATTGGTTTGTTTTGCTGTATACATCACTGTTCCGTTAAGCAGATCAGAATCAGCCCACACACCTATTATTGGGAAATAATACAACTCAATCTACTTTCACACCGTTTTTCTCCCAAATTTTTTTATCATCTTTAACAGCAAATACTAGCTCCACTCTGGCAGGTTGTTTGCAAAGGAGAAAATTGCTATAACCACTGTTAGCCAGCCGGTACACTTTCAGGATGAATATCCACCGGATGAAGAAGTTTGTGATTTCTTTATCCACCTCCTGCCAATCAGCTTTAATGGGAGAAAATTTGTTACAAGATAAACACACAATAATTTTACAACATCTTGACATTTTTGGTTTTAAATGAGATAATAAATATCGATTATCGATTTTGAACTTCGATATAACTGAGGTGGTTCACAATGCAGAATCGAATTCTTCGGAAATTATTTCTCGGCTTCATTCAAATCCACATATTGTATCATGCTCAAAAAAAGCCATTCTTTGGTGCTTGGATGATAGAAGAACTTAAAGAACATGGGTATCAAATGAGCCCCGGAACCCTTTATCCAATACTCCATAACATGGAATCTAATGGACTATTAAAAAAAGAAAATAAAATAGTTAAAGGGAAAGTAAGAAAATATTACAGCATCACCGCAATTGGAAAAGAGTTTTTAGAAGAAGCAAGAAAAAAGGCTTTTGAACTGTTTGAGGAAATTAAGGACTAACTATTTTTAGTGTGGAAGGAGATATTATTATGTTTCAATTAAAAAATGTCAAATATAAAAATATATTAGACATCAAGCAACTTTCTATTCCCGCAAATAAAATAACTTGTGTTGTAGGTGAAAGCGGGAGTGGAAAAACAACTTTGCTAAGGCTGCTTAACAAAATGATAAATTGTACCGAAGGAGAAATTTTTTATAATAACAACGCAATTAGCACAATCAATTCTATAGAATTAAGGCGTAAAGTAGTTATGCTTCCTCAAGTGCCTGCCATTTTTTCTGGAACCGTTAGAGACAATTTATTAATAGGGTTAAAATTTGCTGAAAAGCCATTAGTAGATGATGAAAAACTATCTGAAGTTTTGAACATGGTTCATCTAGATAAACCCCTTGATGAAGATGCCGATAAACTTTCTGGTGGTGAAAAACAAAAATTAGCCTTAGGAAGAGTTGTTTTGATGGACCCCGAAATCTTCCTGTTAGATGAACCTTCTTCCGCTCTAGATGAAGATACAGAGCAAATCATTATAGAGAAATTGGTTCATTATACAAAAAAAACGAACAAAACACTTATTATGGTTACTCACTCTAGAAAAATAGCCCGGACCTATGCAGACAATATCATTCAAATTAAAAACGGTAAAGTTTTGAATCAAAAGGGGGAATAATAAATGGATAAAGTCATTAATCTTCAGATATGGCAAATAGCTGCAGCCTATATCTTTATTATAATTCTATTGTTTATTGTTAAGTTAAGGGGGATTCCAAGAGAAAAAGAAATCCTCATTTCTTCTACTCGAATGACTTTGCAATTGATTCTAACCGGATACATTCTTGTGTATCTTTTTCAGAATATTCACCCGGTCTTCACCATTATTGTTATAGGAATTATGGAACTTTTTGCGATTTATAATATTTTCAAGCGAGTAAAAGTAAAACTTTCACAAAAAATCAAAAGAATTATTACCATATCCATGGTGCTGGGTACAACATCCAGTCTTTTATATTTTATTGTTGTGGTGATAAATCTATCACCATGGTATGACCCGAGATATTTTATTCCCATTGCCGGAATGCTTATCGGTAACTCAATGACAGGTATTTCCTTAGGTGTAAGCAGACTTGTTGATGGAATGACTGCTCAAAAGCATCTGATAGAGTCTGCTCTAATGCTGGGAGCAACACCAAAAATGGCTTCAAAAGAAATTGTAAATAATGCCTTCGATTCAGCCATCTTGCCTACAATCAATTCTATGGTTGGAATGGGAATTGTGTTCTTACCCGGAATGATGACAGGTCAAATTCTCTCTGGAGTATCACCTGTCACTGCTATTGAATATCAAATTACCATTATGCTTGGTATACTTGGAAGCGTAACCTTAACTGTTATTTTGTTTGTCCAATTGGGTTATAAGACATTTTTTAATGAGCAGCAACAACTTGATATCCATAATTGGGAATTTTAGACTTTGTAATATACTGAAAGGACAGACATAGAATATAAGCCACCTCTGTTCTCAAATTGGTTTTGATATTTTTACTTAATAGCGCATCTTCAGCACCCTGCGCCTAAAAAATTTAATAGTTAATATTTGTAAGTTTTAGGTTTTCCTTTGATATTAAGATAAATACCAGGTTCAAACCCGGCAAGTTTCAGCAGCCTGACAGGCACCT
>DFNM01000119.1 GCA_002376045.1 Firmicutes bacterium UBA3567 | reverse complement strand
ATGCCGGGCGAACACATAAAACCATTGCTGCATATTGCAGCAATGGTTGCGAAATTAATTTTAAATGTTAATTCCCTTCATTTTTCGCCATAATGTGGTTCGATGTATACCCAGTTTCCTCGCAGCCTCAGATACATTTCCGTCAGTGTGTTCAATAGCTTTTTTTATATACTCTCTTTCTATTTCATCTAATGGTTTTATATCAAAATTTTCTTCATCACCCTCATTTTTACAGTTTACTAAAACTTCTTTTCTCTCCTGATAATAAAAACTTATATCCTCTAAATCTATAAGATCCCCCTCACAAAGAGCACAAGCTCTTTCTACAATACTTTCTAATTCCCTAACGTTTCCAGGAAAATTCAGGGTTTTTAGCTTATCCATGGCACCTGGTGTTATTCCTTTAATGTATTTACCGCTTTTCAACGAATACTTTTTAATAAAGCGAGGCACTAAAACATCCAGATCCTCTTTTCTGTCTCTCAATGACGGCAAATTAATCTGCAAAACATTAATCCGGTAAAAAAGATCTTCTCTAAAATTACCTTTTCTTATCATTTCAGGTAGATTCTTGTTAGTAGCACATATTATCCTTACATCTACGGGAATAACCCTGTCGCCACCTATCCTCATTACCATCCTTTCCTGGATAACCCTCAGCAGCTTGGATTGAAGCCCTAAAGGCATTTCACCTATTTCATCTAGAAAAATGGTCCCCCTGTGAGCGAGTTCGAACAAACCCGGCTTACCTCCCTTTCGAGCACCTGTGAATGCTCTTTCCACATATCCAAACAGTTCACTCTCCAAGAGATTTTCCGGGAGAGCAGCACAGTTTATCGCTACAAAAGGGTCGTTTCTTCTCTTGCTGGCATTATGGATACTCTGAGCAAAAAGTTCCTTCCCCGTGCCGGTCTCTCCAAATATCAATACGGTTGAATCAAGTCTAGCGTATTTCTGGGCCTGGTTTACAACATCTTTCATTTTCCTACTCAAAAAAAGAATATCTTTAAATTCATAGGTTGCCAAAAATCCTTTATCAGCCAATTTTCTTCTTATTTTATACTCGGTTTTCTGAAGAATAGTAACATCTTGGAAGGTAGCAACAGCTCCCAACACTTCGTTGTTTACAACAATAGGCACTCGATTAGTCGCAATCATAATATTAGTCGCAATCATAATATCTGATACTTTTTGCAGTTCTCCAAGTTGAGGTTTACCGCTTTCTATCACCTCATAAAGTCTGGTATTGGGTATTATCGTTTCTACCTTTCGGTTTACAGCTTCAGAAGCTGGTTTTTAAAAAATCTTTTCAGCCATTTTGTTGTATATAGAAATTCTGCCATCTTTATCAACAGCAACAATTCCATCATGAACAAAGTCTACTATAACTCTTATTTGTTCAGCCTTTGCTCTTTCAGATTTAAGTGCTTCTGCCAACCTGACGGCTTCGTTCATGGCATTTGCTATTGATTCTTTTCCTGATGTTATAAGACGACTTTTTAAACCTAATCTAGCTGCACTTCGTGCTCCAATGGTATCACCTATAAACAAATCAACATCTTTTTCAGCAATTACAGCTGCTACCTGATGTGGAGCCTCTTCCTCCTTCTCGATAATTACTTTAGTAAGACTTAAACCCAAAACTTCCCCTATAACTTCACAGCCATAAATAACATTTTTGTATCCGGCTACGCCAACCATCCCTTTAAAGCCTATCAATCCATGAAACTGTCGCAATATATCATATGGGCTTACTTTTATTTCTACTACAGGGATAGATACCGCTTCTTTTATCATCTGATAAGTGCCTCCACGACTTATAATGACACCAGCACCTTTTTTCTCCCATTCTTTTGCAACCTTTATCCCTTCACTTAAATCTCCCAATTCTACAATGATATCTAAATTTAAATCCCTTTTAACTTCTTCAGCAATTTTTAGGAGTTCTATGTACGGTGCAATCAGGACAACTTTTATGGTATCCACCTCCCTTTTTAAAATCGTCAGTCGCTGTCACTAATACATTGGCCTTTATATTCATCAGTTCTGTTTTTTAAATTTCAACTCGCCCAACCCAAAAAAGTTTCCCTTGCTTTCGCCAGGAGCTTGCCATGCCGGTTGTATACTTCTCCCTCACACACAATAATTTGCCTGCCTGCTTTCACAACTCTTCCTATAGCCATAATAACATCCCCTGCTGTGACCGGATACAGATAGTTTATATTCATTTCTATGGTAGTAACTTCTCTACCAAGAGTTCTTGTAGCCATACCCATCGCTGTATCCACCACAGAAAAGGCTATTCCTCCATGAGCAACTCCTGCAGGGTTGGTGTATTCCTGCTTTACCCTCATTTTCAGTTTCGCTATTCCTTGACCTAGATATGTTACATTCATATCCAAAAACCTGTGAAAGGGAGTTTGTTTGTTTATCTTCACTATGTACTCAAACAGCTTTTTATCGATACCTCCATTTTCAGGTCTTTGGGGCATTTCTTTCCCTCCTTTGTATTTTGCATAATGATTTTAAATTCATCCAGTTTTTCTAATGAAGTTCCTGTGTTGTATAATATTATAGGCAATGTAATTGCCAAAAACAACCTATTCCTTTACACATATCACAGCTACATATAACCATAACAACATCTACATTTTATACAAAATAATCAATTGTCTAAAAACATTATATATTCTGCATTTTTTTACATTTTCATATATGTAGCAATATTATTTGACATTTTTCCCATTTTATGGTATGATTTTTTTAGTGAATTTACTGGTTCGAGGTGTTAAGTTGATGCTCCAACAAACCGATAAAACAAAAAAAATACTGGATAAAAAAAAATCGAAATTGGACAGGCTTATTGTAAAAAAAGAATTTAATCTAAAGCATAAAAAAATCTTAAAATTAAGCAAAGAAATTGATAAATTGATCATTGCTATCATCAGAGCCGAGTTGAAATTCATTGTTTCATAGTGCTGCAGCACTCAGCAAATCAGGAGTAAGCAGCAACCTACTAATAACCTGCTGCCTTTTTAACTCTTTCCTGATGTTCTATATCTATTTTTCCATCTCTGTGCCTTGTAGAATTTTTAAAATGCACATCAAAATGGCCATCAAAACCGTTATTTTTTATGTATTGAACACCATGGGGCATGGCACTGGCTGATGCAGCTATTTTCCGTCCATCAACGATAACAAGCACAGGTCTTACTTCCCAGTTCCATCCACCCCAGAGCTCCTTCATAATCTCTGTATCTTCCCATGTAAGGGGTTCAACATCGGCATGATTCGCACCAATGGTCCGTCTAACATTCCACACAACTCCTGTTTCGAAATCCTGAATAACCGCTGTTTTCCCTATAGGCCAGAGGTATTGAGCTTCTGCCCACCAGTCTAGATATTCACCGTATTGAGGACCTGGAGTTGGTCTTACCGGCACATGATGAACAGGAATTCTGAGTTTCTGGCCGGGATACAAAACTGTATCCTGTGCAATACCGTTTGCTTCCATTATTTCATGTATAGGAATTCCATATTGCAGACCGAGTTTCCACATGTCATCTCCCCGTTGAACTGTATGGGTTATATATGTAATCCACGGTTTTTCAAGCTCCTGAGGGATTACCAGCTTTTGACCGGGATATAAAATGGCACTCTTATCCATTCCATTGGCCCGCATGAGGTGTTTCATATCTATGCCCAATTTTTGACTTATCTTCCAGAAGCTGTCGCCTTCCTGGACTGTGTATAGACCTGCCGCTGTTTTGGTTTCAGCAGGTATTTTTAACTTCTGCCCTGGATACAGCACTGTGCCATCATGTGCATCATTCAACCGCATGAGTTCATACATGTCAACATCGTATTTTCTGCTCAACTTCCAGAAAGTGTCTCCATATACAACATGGTGATAAAAGTAACTCTGAGCAGCCAGAACCCAGTTGTTCATAATCATTACAATTACCGCTGTGACAAAGGCTATAAAACTTTTTCTGACCATTTCCCCTCTCCTTTCAATTTTTTAAAGCCTGCCCGTTTACAAAAAAGCTCCTGTATAAGTATTCAACATTTCCTAAAACATTCTTTTATGTAAATCATGGTAAATATCCAGTGATCATGGTTTTAAACATCTTGTTTGTCGAAAATCTTCTAATAACATGGTAAAATTTATGATATAATCAAAGAAAAAGGGGTGAAGCTAATGGCTATTCCAGAAGTAAGGCCTGTTCTTTCGGGTACAGTTCAAAAAACCGTAACACAAAAGGATACAGCTCTGCATTATGGAAGCGGTGCCTTAAAAACCCTACTGGCTACCCCTGCATTAGCAGCATTGATGATCGAAGCTGCCGTCAAAGCAGTTGACCCCACATTACCTGAAGGATTTATAACCATCGGTAAAACACTAAAAATTACCCATGATAAACCAACATGTCAGGGAATGACTGTTACAGTGAAAGCCAAACTGATAGAGGTTGATGGAAACCGTCTGGTGTTTGAAATTGTGGCATATGATGAAATCGGTCAGATAAGCAGGGGCTATCATGAACGCTATATTGTAAATCATAAAAAAATCCTTGAAAGGGCTGAGCAAAGAAGGGAACCTTTAATTAGTAAAAATTAGTCTCGGACTTTATTCACCAGGATCTGCACAAGCCTGTCATCAACATCGATGCAACCTGCAAACAGCATATACATCTACGACATGCTGCCGGATGACAGTTTTTACGTTTCCCTCCTTCTGGGTTGCGTGGATAACAATAAAAGCAGGCAGGCATTCCCCGAAGCGCGTTTGAAGCAATGAACAACATAATCTATATTGACGGCGGCAACAATGAGCCGACCGGTCAGGTCTCTATGGGGTAAAGCGCAAGGGGAAAGTCCTCCTGCCACCTGTGGGAGAAGTTTACCCGGACGTGCTAGAGGATGCCGACAGCAAATTCAAAAGCGAGGAATCCTGTGATGAGGAACGCGCAGTAAGCGAACCGCAGGATACCGCAACAAATATCCTCGCCGGGCAGATTGTTTTCAGCTATATCAGCAATCTGCTTGTAAGAAAAGAATTGAAGATACACACGGCAGCCTTCAATTCGGAAACCTGCACCGTCCGATCGAGGTTTATAGAAAATATTGCTAATCGTATCCAAAATAGTGTAAAATGAAGGAGAGGAGAGGGGTGTGTGCCTGTGCCGGAAAAGATACCGAAAAAAGAAATAGAAAAAGGGATAGAAGAAACTGCTGTTTCTACGATAGTAAAATTACTGAAACCGGATATTTTTATCTGTCGCAGCAGTTGAATTTTCTAGCCCAGCAAATAACCAGTTTAGATAATAAGATAGACAAACTAGACGAAAAACTGGATAAAAAAATAGGCGAGTTAGGTAGAGAAATCAACTCATTGAGACTGTGGGCTATTGGTACAGTAATTACTGTTCTGGTAGCCTCAATAAGCTGGTGGGCAGCAATGCTGGTAAAATAATCGATTAGTGCGTCCGGTATCCTTGAAAAAAGGAAACCAGGCCGTATTTACTTTTTTTTGAGCTCTTTGTTATAAGCTTTTTCTTCAGGAAACAGAGGAAACGATAATAACAGGTTATAAACTGCACCGGGGTAACCCCTCCGATGAGAATTTGCTCTCCTGAGCTTTAGAAAGGCACGAGGTTATTTGGCAAAGCACTGTGGGGTATAGCTGCCGATAGGGGATTTGGTTCCAAAACCAACGAAGAACTCTGCACCTAAAAGGGGCTAAAGCGTGTTAGTCTGCCCAGGAAAAGCAGGCTCAGCCAAAAACAAAAGCAGAAACTGAAACAGTCACGGTTCAAAAGGCTTCAGCGCTGGCGTGCAGGCATTGAGGCTGCTATTAGTGCACTCAAAAGGAAGTATGGCCTCAGGCATAGTCTGTCCAGAGGTAATGAGGAAATCAAAACATGGACAGCAAACGGAATATTTGCCTACAACCTACAGAGAATAGCCAACCTGATACAGAAAAAGCCCTGAAGGAATTACCCGATGATTCTGTAAGACAATGCCATGGAGAAGATGAGTTTTAAATCATTACTTTTTCAGGGGTAACGTAGTAAAGAAAAATCTTTTTACTCGTTGAAGGTCCTGTAAAATTAAGGGTTAGAGGGTCTAATTTAATTTCGCTATTACTTTTCGTTAACAATCGCTGAAACTCTTGCTGGATAATGACTGGTAAATTTTTGCTCCAAACTTGGGTTGCATATATAAATGTTTCTGCAGATGCGATTATGGGATACAGCACCAGACAGCTTTTAATAAAGTTTACAGCCATTTACAGATTGCTTTTACTCAACACCCTGTATCAAACCCATAAATGCCCGAAAAACTTTAAATACTTCCAAATAATCCTGGCCCGTGTATACAACAGCTCGGGCATCTTTTATAACTGTTCCCGGAATCAAGGAAGCCATTTCCGCCATAACGGATTTTGTGAAGCTTACTCCCAGTTCAATTGGTACTTCCTCCTGTGTTGGTTTGATGTTTTCTATATTTTTAAGGGCTTTCTCAACACCGGTTTTAATTATTTTCGGCTCTTCGCTATTTTAGGTGGGCGAACGCATGTTCCCTTTGTTAATAATACCCAAAACAATAAAAAACGAGGTGGTAAATATAGAAATATCTGGATAGTTTATCCCCAGCAGGAAAAAGAGAGATAATAGCGAAATATAATCCTCAAAATTTATCTAAGGGGGAAACTATCATGTTTTTCAATAATAAATTACTCTTTGCGGCTGCCCTGGGTTTAACGCCACCCTGGGAGGTAAAGGATATAAAGTTTTCGGGTGTCGAACACAGGCTTGACATTTGGGTGGGTTATCCCTCAGGGACCACTTTTCCCTGTCCTGTTTGCGGCAAGGCCGCTCCCGTTTACGATACCAGAAAACAAACCTGGCGTCATTTGAACTTTTTCCAACACGAAACATACCTTCACGCCGGAGTGCCCCGTGTTGAATGTCCCCACGGTTGCGGGGTAAAAACCATTAATGTTCCATGGGCAAGAGCAAGAAGTGATTTTACCCTTCTTTTTGAAGCATATATTATGCTTTTGGTCAAGGAGATGCCGGTTAATGCTGTCGCCAAACTGGTCGGTGAACACGACACAAGGCTCTGGCGGATTCTTAAACACTATGTCAAGGAAGCAAGAGCAAAGGCAGATTACTCCAGTGTTCGGAAAATAGGGATCGATGAAACCTCAGCAAAAATGGGGCACGATTATATCTCCCTCTTTGTGGACCTGGAAAGAGCTAAGTTACTCTTTGCTACCGAAGGAAAAGGCAAAGAAACCGTTTCTGCTTTTACTAATGACCTTGTCCAGCACGGCGGGAAGCCAGAAAAAATCGAGAGCGTCTGCTGTGATCTCTCTCCTTCCTTTGTGGCTGGGGTGAAAGAACACCTTGCCAATGCCGAACTCGTCTTTGACCGCTTCCACATCATGAAGATCGTCAATGATGCGGTAGATGAAGTACGCCGGTTGGAAGCAAAAGAAAACGAACTGCTCAAGAAAACCCGTTATTTATGGTTAAAGAACCCAGAGAAACTTACCAAAAAACAACAAAAGAAGTTAGAGAGTCTTAAATACGAGAACCTGGATACAGTCAAGGCATATAATATAAAGCTTTCCTTAAGAAGCTTTTTTGAGCAACCCGATCGCAAAGCCGGGGAAGAGTTTCTAAAGCGCTGGTATTTTTGGGCTACCCACAGCCGACTAGTCCCCATAGTTAAGGCTGCCTACACCATCAAAAACCACTGGGAAGGTATCTTAAGCTGGTTTTCTTCTCGGATTACCAACGGCCTATTAGAAGGATTGAACAGTTTAATCCAGGCTGCCAAAGCAAGGGCCAGAGGTTACCGAAACAAGGAAAATTTCATTACAATATCTTACATAATTGCCAGTGACCTTGACTATAATTTGCCTGCTTTATGTTGAAAATAGTTATTATTTAACGATGTTACCCACTCAAAATAGCGAAGAGCCTTATTTTCTTTACACGACCCATCGGGTAAAGAATGGCTGCGTTTCTTCCTATAGCTTCTTTTACCTGTATACCAACAGGGTCATTTAATTCCTCCCTGACACATTTGACAGCATTCTGGTCTCCTGATACCAACACTACAGGCACCCCAAAATACCCTGCCAGTCTTCCATTAATACCGGCTTCACTCATTTTCCTGCCGTTTATTTTCACATCCATAATTCGCGACGTGTATGTGTGATCCATAATGGAATAAGAAACCCCCGCTCTCGCATGATAACCAATAAAAAAAACTGCATCAAAGCTTTCATCTATTCCCTGCATCATGCTCAACGGTTTTGGGTTCCCGCTTATTAAGGGTAGCCCGGGAATCAAGTTCTTCTATCAATATGTTGGCCATGTTATAGTGGGAATCATTTACAACAATTTCTTTTGCTCCATTCTCAAATGCAGCCTCAATTACATCATTAACTTCTCTGATCATTTGCTTTCGCGCCCTTTCATACACTTTTGACCCTGGATCTACCTGTCCCATAGAAACAACAGTGGAAATACCCTCCATATCGGCGGAAATGAAAATTTTCAATCACAACACCTCCGAATTCAAATCTGCCGATAAACCTAATCCAGATAAACCAAAAAGGGGAACCCATCGTCTATCCTAATCCTGGTCATTCCTCCTGTTTTCACGCAAAAATTCCAGTAACCATCAATCCCTTTACCTACAAGGTGTGACAAAATTACCCTTATACACCCTCCATGGGTAACAATCACATGCTTTCCATCTCTTTTCTTTTTTATCAGGTCACTAACCCATTTTGAAACCCTAAGATAGAATTCCCTGCTGCTTTCTCCCCCGGGAATCCTGAAATCTTTCCAGTCCTTTTCCCATTTTTTTGACTGAAGGGGATAAGCCTTTTTAATCTGTTCATAGCTCATCCCCTCCCATGTGCCGAAGTTGATTTCTCTTAATTCATCCTCTTTTAAAATGGAAAGGCCGTGATAAACATTTATTATTTCTGCAGTTTTTACACATCTTTTCAGAGGACTCGAAAACACACACTTTATCCGTTCATCCTTAAGCTTCTCTTTTAAGATATGAGCCTGTTTTATGCCTTTTGCTGTTAAATCTGTATCCAGCCAACCGTGGCAAAGGCCTTCTTTATTGGCGCAGGTTTCTCCGTGCCTGATCAATATGAGTTCCATAACTCCATACTCTCCTCAAATCAGATTGTAGTATACCAGAAACCCGAAAAGCATTAAAATTTGCCCAATCTCGTTTAAAGCACCTAGGGTATCCCCTGTCATGCCTCCTATTTTACCATCAAAAAACTTTACAAGACCCAGGGAGACTATGAAGCTCAATGTTACAAACCCCAGACTGTTCCATTCAAAAAAATAAAAGGCTGGCAGCACGGCAGCTCCGCTGGCAATAATAGCTTCCCTTGTAGTTATGTGATTGATAAAAAGGCTCCCCAGCCCCCCTTTTCTCGCGGCGATGGATGTGGCTATGTAAGCAACATCTTTACCCATTTGTTGTGCCAGCTGTTCTGCAAAACTGCTTTTACCACTGCGGGCTCCTCCTGTTATGAATATTATTTTTTCCCTTTGCATCTTTGTCTTCTGGTCATCTGGCCAGTTCATACATTGCCATGGTATAGATCTTTGCATTTTTCATCAAATCATCAATTGAGATGTGTTCATCCTTTTGATGGGCAAGCTCTTCCTGACCGGGGAAAAGGGGCCCGAAGGCAACGGCATTTTCGATGGACCTGGCATATGTACCGCCACCGATAGCTATAAGATAGGGGTCTTCCCCTGTAACCTCTTTATACACCTGCTGCAGTTTCTTCACAAGGAAGTTGTCTTCTGGAACGAACAGGGGTTTTTGGTGTTCCACATCCACGATTTTAATACTATAAGGTTTTAAGGTTTCTTCGAGTTTTCCGAACACATCCTCTTCTGTAAAGGTAACAGGGTATCTGATGTTTATTCCCAGTTCACATCTGTTTTCATCCAGTGATATTGTCCCTAGATTAAACACAAGTTTGCCAGAAGCATCATCTTCCAGATCTATCCCAAGGGATTTCCCATCATGTTCATCATCTATCTTTTGTGAAACGAATTTTATGATTTCACCCACATCACCCTCAATGGAATCCAGCTTCGAAAGGAAACCAAACAATTGAGTTATAGCATTTTTCCCCTTATGAGGCAGGCTCCCATGTGCAGATTTACCACGGGATTTTATTATGTAGTGCTGGTTTTCCCTATCCATTTCTATGTCAGCATTTCGCTGATTTTTGTATTCTCCAAACGCTTTCAAAAAGGCAGCCTCTCCGGATTTTATTTCCAGCACGGCTTCACAGTAATCGGGAACCACATTGGGCCTGTCTCCACCCTTTATGCTCCTAACAATAATACTACCCCGATTTTCCTCGGTCAAATCCTTTACCATCTTAAACACGAGGATCCCCTTTTCTCTATTGATTATGGGGTATTCGGCATCGGGTGAAAAACCACACACGGGTTTTTCCTTTATTTTATCAAAGTAATACTTGATACCCTTCCAGCCGCTTTCT
>DFNM01000120.1 GCA_002376045.1 Firmicutes bacterium UBA3567 | reverse complement strand
CTATATGCTGTTTTGAAAAAAATGAAGGCTCTCTTTTGCGGTAATTTGCCCATATTTCGAGTGGACTCCTAGAGGTTATGATGGAACCAAAACATAGGTAGCAAACGGGATATTTTGCCTACAACCTACAGAGAATAGCCAGCCTGGTATAAAAGAAGGCAGCAAAAATCTACCAGATAAACCTAAAAATACTTTGAATAATTAACTAGGTATAAACAGGTATAAAAGAGATGTTTAAAGTGTTACTTTTTCAGGGGTAACTAGTTAGCAAATTTCAGGAAAGTAATCAAAGTAAGATTTAAAAAGCTAGCGGAAAACGAGCTGAAGCTCCTTTAATCTAGAAACTGACGGTTTGCAATTAGCAAAGCGGCTCTAATAGAACTCCGATGAAGCAGAAAAGCCCCTTCAGTAAAGAAGGGGCTTTCTTATGAAGCTCTCAAATTACAAGCTATAAGCTCGTCGAAAGCCTTCGTGAATGGCATCTATAATCTTTCTGGGTTTGACGCAGTCCCCGATGGCATAAACAGGTATATCCTGACCTTTGAGAGATTTTAATAAATTATCCCTGGGCCTGGAACCAACCGCGATTACCACTGTATCTATGCCAGTAATTTCTTCCGTTCCCTTTTCCTTTTCTATAATAACTCCCTCTGCTGTTATTTCTCGGACTTTGCTCTTTGTTAATACCGTAATTTTCTTCTCAACCATCCGATTTAGTAATAAAGCTCTAGTTAAGGATCCAACATCTACCGCTATGTCGTCCAGCATTTCCACTACTGTAACCTGTTTGCCTTTATCAGCCAGAAATTCCGCGGTTTCACAACCTACCAGCCCGCCGCCAATGATAACTACTTTTTCGCCGACAGAAACTGAACCCATAAGGACCTCATGCGCAGTAACAACCTTTTCCTGATCAACCCCGGGAATCTTTGGAATTATTGGTTCAGATCCTGTCGCTACAATTACCGCATCCGGTCTAATCTCTTGAACTGTTCTTTCATCTGCTTCCCTGCCCATTTCAATCACAATATCAGATTTCTTTACCTGGTTAATAAGAAAAGCTGTCAAATCATTTATTTCTTCCTTATAAGGTGGCACTGCAGCAATCCGCATCTGTCCACCCAATTCCGCTTGTTTTTCATAAAGAACCACCTCATGTCCCCGCAAAGCTGCCACCCTGGCTGCCTCCAATCCACCAGGTCCACCACCAATCACCAACACTTTCTTTTTCTTCTCCGCTGGAGTTTCTATATCAAATTCCGCTTCATATCCGGTTAATGCGTTGGCCAGACAGGTAATGTCAAGGTCCTGGAACAGGCGATCAATACAGCCCTGGTTACAGCCAATGCATTTTCTTATTTCTTCAACCTTATCTTCAGACACTTTTTTAGGTAATTCTGGATCAGCCAGCAGGGCCCTTCCCATAGCCACCAGATCAGCTTTGCCTTCCCGAAGTATTTGTTCCGCCATAACTGGATCTTTGATTCGACCAACAACAATTACAGGCACCTCTCCGTTAATCGCTTCTTTTATAGCAGCAGCATTTTCTACAAAACAACCCTGGGGAATAGCGGCAGGCTGAATAATCATTGCCGATGACTCATAAACCCCACCTGAAATGTGCAGGGCATCAATTCCTGCCTCCACCAGCTTTCTGGCAAACACTCTGGTATCTTCGAGGGTGAGTCCTCCAGGCACATATTCTTCGGCGCTCATGCGATAAATAACGGCAAAGTCTTCTCCTACTTCCTCCCTTACCTTTTTGACAACCTCCAGGGGGAATCTCATCCTGTTTTCAAAAGCCCCACCGTATTCATCAGTTCTCTTGTTACTATACGGCGATAAGAATTGATTAAGCAGATAGCCATGGGCACCATGAATTTCTACGGTATCAAATCCTGCCTCCTTGGCGCGCCGTGCAGCTTGCCCAAATGCTTCCACCAGTTCTTTTATTTCGTCCAGCGATAATTCCCTGGGCATTTCCTGCTTAACCGGACAGGGAATAGGCGAGGGAGCAACCACACTCATTCCGGTAACCTTTGAGGTTGTCTGTCTCCCGGCATGATAAAGTTGTACGGCAATTTTCGCACCACAGCCATGCACCACCTCAGTCAGGCTCTTTAAGCCTGGTATCAATTCATCTTTATAAATACCCAATTGGTTTTGAAAACCTTTACCACTAGGATGGACATATGTTGCTTCGACAGTAATTAAGCCCACTCCGCCTTTCGCTCTAGTCTGGTGATAGGTCTTAAAACGTTCGGTAACTGCTCCGTCAGTAGTAGCATAATTTGTGACCATGGAAGGCATGACAATCCTGTTTTTCACTTTCATTGGCTCAATTTGAATTGGTTCTAAAACTTTTTCGAACTTAAATGCGTTCATTTTTAAACCTCCTACCTAAAATTCATTCAAGCAAAGGTTTGAGCAATTTATATGCCAAAATATTAAAAAAAAGACACCTTGAACAACCAAGGTTTTTCATCAGATAAAAATTAATAAATTAGCACAATTGCACTAAAAAATGCACTATAGTATTATATTATACTTAAAGAATCCTTGTTTTAATTTTTTTTGGTATATTGTGCATCTTTGCCTCTGGTGCGTGCAATATTGCACATAACGTTGGCTTTCTGCATCTAATTTATATCTTTGCCTCTTGCGTAATATGGCTGTGCGGTGCACTCTTAAAACTCTCGCCACTTTTTATACATGTTTATTTTTTTAAAACGCATCTTCAACACCCATAATTTCAAAAACAGGATAATTTTTTAGAAAAAAATTTAAAAAAAAAGCCGGTTATTTTCCTGATATTACCTTGTACTTTTGCCCTGGTTGTTGTATTATAGAACCAGGGGAGAGAGTTAAATGGCAGAAGTATATCATTCAGGC
>DFNM01000115.1 GCA_002376045.1 Firmicutes bacterium UBA3567 | reverse complement strand
TGCCCAGGAAGGGCAGGCTCAGCCAAAAACAAAAGCAGAAACAGAAACAGTCATGGTTCAAAAGGCTTCAGCGCTGGCGTGCAGGCGTTGAGGCTACTGTTAGTGTACTCAAAAGGAAGTATGGCTTTAGGCGTAGTCTGTCCAGAGGCTATGAAGGAACCAAAACATGAGTAGCAAACGGGATATTTGCCTACAACCTACAGAGAATAGCCAGCCTGATATAGGAAGCCCCGAAGGAGTTACCCGAGGATTCTGTAACAACAATGCCATGGAGAAGATGAGTTTTAAATAGCTACTTTTTCAGGAGTAACTATATAAGAATCTTTTTGTTTGAGCATGTTTGATTATTATGGTATAAATTATTAATAGATGTAACTTGCTTTAGAGAGGATTCTTTTAATTTTTGGAGAAAAAAATATTCATACATAAGTGCAGGGGAGTTTAGAAGTGTCACAAACAAAAATAATAGATTTCAACAAAAGAAAGAAAAAAAAGAAATTCAAAAAATTAATTCCTTTAATAATTTTAGTCTTGATAGGAGTATGGATGTTTAAAGTGTTGAACACTAAAGATGTTAAAACATACACTGCAAGGGTTGATACAATCCAAACAACTTCTTCTGGATTCGGTATAGTTATCAGAGACGAGCAGGTCATTAATGCTCCCATATCGGGAAAAATCAATTACTTTTATCCAGAAGGTATACGGGTTAGAAAAAATGAAAAAATCTGTGAAATTTTGAAAACCTCTCTCAATATAGAAGGTTTAAAGGAACGCTTAAACAGTATCACGCAGCAAATAAAGGAATTAGAGCAGAAAGAAGGTTTTTCAATGGTTGATGATTTATTACAGCAGCAGACTGCTGTAATTGAAGGGATGCGGCGAGAAATTGCAGAAGGTAATCTAAAGAATCTGAATTTTATGTTTAGAGAATTGGAAAAGATGAGGAATGGTGTCAAAGATTCTTTAAATGCTTCTGAATTAACCCAATTGTATGATGAAAAACAAATAATTGAAAATCAGTTACAAAACAGCCATGTAATAGTAAGGGCACCAATATCAGGAGTAATTTCGTATAAATATGACGGTTTGGAGAAAATTTTGAACCCTTTTAATTTGGAAAAGCTGGAAATTAATGCTTTGGAAAAATTAAATTCTGGAATTATAAGCCTAAAGACTTCTGAAACCAAGGATAATGCTCCCATTTTCAGGATAGCAGACAATTTAAAATGGTACCTTGCTATGGTTTTACCTGAGAAGGATTTTATTAATGAAGATAGATTGAAGAATAAAAATTTTAAAGTTAATGTAATTATTGGTGATAAAAAATATAGCCTGTTGGGAGAGGTCGTTTTTTTAAAGAAGGATGAGCATGAACACAAAATCCTGTTGGTTTTTGAAATGAATGAAACTTTTGATGAATGGTTGGAAACCAGGAAGTTGAAGGTTGAAGTTAAGAGGGATAAAATTTCTGGTGTGTGTGTTCCCGTTACAGCCATTGTGAATAAAGCAGGGAAAACGGGCGTGTATGTAATGAATTCAGCAAATGGACGAACCTTTAAAGAAATACAGGTAGTTGGGCAGAATGATGAATTTGCAGTGGTGAAGGGTATAAAAGAATGGGAAAAAGTTGTTGTAGAACCAAAATTTTAGCCGGTTTAAAGGAAATCACTATCTTATTAACGAATTAAATATATACTGGAGGGAGGTTTTATGAGCAGTATTGAGTACAATTTAAGGGAAATAAGAAATAAAATAGAAATGGCTGCCCGCAAATCCAATCGTTCTTCCAGAGATATAACTCTTGTAGTTGTAACTAAAACTGTGAAAGTTGAAGAAATTAAAAAAGCACTAGATATGGGAGTAACCAATATAGGGGAAAACAGGATACAGGAAGCTTTGGAGAAATACAGAGCTTTAAAAGACTACAATGTAAAATGGCATATGATCGGTCATTTGCAGTCGAATAAGGCGAAATATGCCGCCAAGTTTATTGAACTTATCCATTCATTGGATAGAATTTCTCTGGCAAAAGAATTAAACAAACGGGCTGCTAAGTTAAACAGGATAATGGATGTGCTGATTCAGGTAAATATTGCAAAAGATGAAAACAAATTCGGCTTAATGCCTGAGGAAGTGGAAGATTTTATGTTGTATGTGGCAGATGAATACGAGAATCTAAAAATTAAAGGCCTTATGACCATCGTGCCGTATGTGGAGGACCCGGAAGAAGTTAGACCATACTTCAGACAAATGAACCGGATGTTTCAAAAATATAAGGATTACGGCTTTAAAGACATAGAAATGAAACATCTTTCTATGGGTATGACAAATGATTTCGAGGTAGCCGTTGAAGAGGGAGCAAATATGGTTAGGATAGGATCAGGTATATTTGGACCGAGGGTATAATTAGGAGGGGTAACAGTGGTTAAAAGGGCAAAAAACTTCTGGAACAGATTTTTAGATTACATAGGTTTGAATGAGAGCCATGCTTTGCAAAACAGTAATTCCGAAACATTTCCTAAACTCAACGCCTTCAACCAACACACCAAACCAGCTAAAGTTATCAATATACATCAAAACAAAAATTACAAATTTATGGTTACTCAACCTAAAACTTTTAGAGATGTCATAGGAGTTGCAGATCAGCTTAAGAATAGAAATGCAGTTATTGTTTCATTAAACAAAATGGATATTGATGAAGCCAGAAGATTTATTGATTTTTTAAGTGGAGTGGTCTATTCTATTGAAGGGGAAATAAGGAAGATTGAGAAGGGAATTTTTCTGATAGTGCCCAGCAATATCGATGTATCCTGGGAACTTGAAGAAAAATTAAAAAAACAGGGTTTTCCATGGGAAGAATAGGTTTTCAGGTTTATATATTAGATTATGAGGTGATGTTATGATTTTATACAGGGCCGTGGATATTTTTTTTGATGTCATTTTTTATTTGATTTTTATAAGGGTAATTTTTTCGTGGATCCGAGTAAACCCCTACAACCCCATAATTCGATTTATTTATCAGGTAACAGATCCCATTCTGATGCCATTTCAGAATTTAATGAGGAGGCTTTTGCCACCCGGCAGAGGAGTCTACATAGACTTTTCGCCGTTTATTGCAATAATAGTGCTTCAAATTGTAAGGAACATCGTGCTTAATATAATTTTTACTGTGGTTTATTAAAAAAACATAAGAGAGGGGAATATTAGATGGAATTAACACCTCTTGATATACAAAAAAAAGAGTTCGGCAGAAGTTTCCGGGGTTTGAATGAAGATGAAGTAAAAGATTTTTTAAAACAAGTTCACGAGAGTTATGAAAAGCTCTACAAGGAAAACAAACTATATGAAGAAAAGATAAAGGACCTTGAGGAGAAGATAAATTATTACAAAAACATGGAAGAAACCTTAAAAGAGACACTGGTGATTGCCCAAAAAACTGCAGAAGAGGTCAAAAAAAATGCTGAAAAGGAAAAAGAGTTAATAATAAGTGAAGCAAAACAGCAGGCCAACAGGATACTGGAAGAAGCCAATGCTAGGGTGGTATCTATAAAAAAAGAACATGAAGAGGCAAAAAAGCAGTTTAGCATATTTAAAACCAGGTTTAAAAACTTTCTTGAGTCACAGCTGGAGATGATTGAGAATGATGAATGGTTTGAATGATATGAAGACAGTAGGAATAATTGGTGCTATGGAGGAGGAGATTGCCCTTTTTACAAAAAACATGGATAATGTCTGTGTAAAAGAGAAGGCTGGAATAACTTTCTCCATTGGAGACTTTTTAGGAATGAGGGTTGTTGTTGGCAAAAGCGGTATAGGCAAAGTTAATGCTGCGGTATGCAGCCAGGTTATGATAGATTTACTTGATGTAGATGGTATTTTGTGTTGCGGTGTTGCCGGTGCCCTTGATGACAGGCTTCAAGTTGGTGATGTAGTGATTTCAACCAGTGTTATACAGTATGATGTGAATGTCTCGGCCTTTGGATACGAACCTGGATATATTCCAAGGATGAACAAAAGGGAATTTTTGGCTGATAAAGATTTGATAGATATGGCATATAACTGCAGCAGGCCTCGTTTAAGACACAACAAGATATATCTGGGAAAGGTGTTAACAGGCGACAGGTTTGTTTCAGACCCCGATGAAAAGGAAAGATTAAGAAAAACTTTTGATGGATGCTGTGTTGAAATGGAAGGTGGGGCAATTGGGCATGTGTGTTTCTTAAACAATATCCCCTTTGTTATTATTCGTTCAATTTCAGACACAGCTGATGGTAGAGCAGCTGAGGATTACAGACGGTTCGTGCATCTTGCAGCAAATAATTCCTATGAAATCGTCAGTAGTATTATAACACACTTAAAAGACCTTGAATAATTTCAATATAAACATGGATAAATTAATTGTAAAGAAGGTATGAAGATGGGAAAAGACCCTTTTGAGGAAATAAACAAGAAAATTGAAGAGCTATCAGTAAACATCGAGAAGATGAAATTGGCAGAATATGTGGAGATGCTGAAAAATCCCAGAAGGCTCTTTTTTATAAACTTTTTTGCAGGAATTGCCAGGGGTTTTGGTATGGCTGTAGGTTTTACGTTGTTGGGAGCTGTTATTTTGTATGTACTGCAGCGCCTCGTGGTTTTAAACCTCCCTTTAATTGGCGATTTTATTGCTGAGCTTGTTAGAATAGTGTCTGAACAGTTGGAATAATGTCTGAACAGTTAGTAAAACTGAGAGGAGGCTTGTATTGATGACAAAAGATGTAATTGGGGCTATCAAAGAAAGGCGCAGTATAAGGGATTTCAAACCGGATCCCGTTCCTCAGCAAACTCTGGCAAGAATACTGGAGGCAGGGAATATGGCTCCCTCGGCAGGTAATCTGCAGCCGTGGCACTTTTATGTGTTCCTAAAAAAAGAAAGTATTCATCAGCTTGCAGTTAGATGCGGCCAGCCCTGGATACACAGTGCTCCCGTCATTGTTGTAATTGTTGCGGATTTAAAAGCATCTGAAGCAGAATATGGTGAACGAGGGAGAACCCTTTATGCTATTCAGGATACTGCTGCAGCAATTCAAAACATGATGCTTGCTGCATGGGCTTTTGGCCTTGGAACCTGCTGGATAGGAGCTTTTAATGAACGAAAAGTTGCTGATTATATACGTGTGGATATTGATAAATTGAGACCCGTAGCCCTTCTACCTATTGGTTATCCAGAGACAATCCCATCTTCACCTGCTAAAAAATCCCTTGATGAAGTAGTTAAGATAATCAAATAGAGGAGGAAAACTGATGGATTCTGAAGAATTAAAACTCTACAGGGATAAACTTATGGCAATGAAATCGGATATAGAAAAAGAAATTAAAAACATTGATGAAGAGACGCGAACTCCTCTTAAGGATGTGGTCCAGGAACTATCCAGTTATGACAATCATTCATCAGATTTGGGTGCTGAGACCTTTGAAAGGGGGAAAGATATTTCTCTTAGAGACAATGAAAAGATCCTGCTGGCAAAGGTAAACAAAGCATTAGAAAGAATAGAAAAAGGGACCTATGGTAAATGTCAAAACTGCGGTCAAAACATCCCAAAAGAGAGGCTGGAAGCAGTTCCGTATGCAGCATGTTGTGAGGAATGTCAGAGGAAAGAAGATACAATTGAAGCTGAAAGGCCAAGACCTATTGAGGAGGATGTCTTGAACCCGCCTTTTGGAAGGAGTTTTTTGGATGAGGATATTTCAAATGCTATGGAATATGATGGGGAAGATGCATGGCAGGATGTAGCAAGGTACGGAACTGCCAATTCTCCTCAGGATATACCTGAATCCAATGATTATAATGATACTGTTGTTGATGGAAATGAATTACGGGGTATAGTCGAAAGAACCGATGAGATAATTGATGATAAAGATGATGATGAAAAAAATGAACTGGATTAGAGATGACAGCATCCCTTGTCTAAGGGATTCTTTTTATTCCATAAACAAAATAAGGGTGGGAGTGTGGTTTGAAATGGTATTTATTGTAACTGTAATGTTAGTAATGATGATAGATCAGGTGACAAAGTATTATATAACAAAAAACTTTTTTGTTGCTCAGTCTTTACCTATTATACGAAATGTGTTTCACATTACCTATGTGCAGAATCCAGGAGCAGCCTTCGGGATATTAAAAAACAAAACCCTGTTTTTTATCATAATCAGCATTGTGATTGTAGTGCTTATACTCATATATTTAAAACACATACCTTCTAACAAAAAACTGTTGAGATTTGGACTTTCACTACAAATTGGAGGAGCATTAGGAAATCTTGTCGATAGAGTAAAATTCGGTTATGTGATAGACTTTTTAGATTTTAGAATATGGCCCGTTTTTAACATGGCAGATATGGCTATTGTGTTTGGTGTAGGGATCCTCATTTATGAAATAATGGTTGTTTCGGAAAAAAGGGCCTGAGCAGTGAACGGGAGTTGAGTTTCATTATGAAAACAATGGAATTTTATGTTGAAGATGGTAATAATGAACGATTGGATGTATTTATTACCAGAAGAATCAGGAATTTATCCAGGTCCTATGCACAAAAGCTGATAAAAAAAGGATATATAACCGTAGATGGGGCTTCCCAAAAATCTAATTACAGGGTTAAAATGGGGGAAACAGTAAGAATATTCATACCTCCCCCCAAAAAACTTGAGGCAAAACCTGAGAGGATTCCCCTTGATATACTGTATGAGGATGATGATATTATTGTTGTAAATAAACCAAAGGGAATGGTTGTACATCCGGCTCCTGGAAATTATTCCGGGACACTGGTTAATGCCCTTTTGTATCACTGTGACAACCTATCAGGTATAAATGGCAAAATAAGACCGGGTATTGTCCACAGATTGGATAAAGACACCTCAGGAGTTATGGTAGCAGCCAAAAACGATTCGGCCCACCGTAAGCTTGTGGAACAGATCAAACAAAGAAAAATAAAACGAAGGTATATAGCTTTGGTTTACGGGTGTATAAAAGAAGAAAAAGGTACTATAAATGCCCCCATCGGAAGACATCCTGTTAACAGAAAAAAAATGGCTGTCACTGATAAAAACAGCAAACACGCAGTGACTCATTTTGAAGTCCTTGAGCGGTTTAAGGATTTTACCCTTATTAAAGTTTTTTTGGATACAGGCAGAACCCATCAAATAAGGGTTCACATGGCATACATTGGACATCCAGTGGTGGGTGATCCGAAATACAGCAAAGCTAAAAACGATATAGGCCTAGATACTCAGGCATTACATGCCCAGGTGTTAAGTTTGTATCACCCTGCTACGGGAGAATACATGGAATTTGAAGCACCTATACCAGAGGAGTTTAAATCAGTTTTAAAAAAGCTACTGGGGGAATCGATATGAAAAAATTGATCATTTTGTTTATTGTTCTACTTCTGACTGGCTGCATGGAAAAAGGAGATAATTTTCAACGCCAGAATAGTCTGCCGATAATCGATGAACAAGATAATTTATCGACTTCAGAGCATGGTATGACGGAACTGATTAACCCGGATGAAAACACAATACAGGAAAGAATAAGGGTTCCAAAAGGGTTTAAGAGAATTAAGGCTGAAGAAGATTCATTTGGCCGCTATTTGAGAAACCTGCCTTTAAAACCGCATGGTTCGAAGATTTTGTACTATAATGGAGAAGTAAAAAACAGAGATGTACATTTAAGTTGGGTGTTCTGCATGGTATCCTTTCATGTTCAATTCCTAGGTTGCTGCAGGTATTCTCAAAGATATGGGATGTAAACTGCGGTCCGTTATCAGAACGGATAACTGGCTTTTTATTACTGTTTAATAATTCTGTTCCATAAAGATTGCTCCAAAACTCTAGAGGCATCCTTGCCCTCACATCGAAGACCAATATGGTAACCAACAAT
>DFNM01000166.1 GCA_002376045.1 Firmicutes bacterium UBA3567 | reverse complement strand
GGATGCCCCCGAAAGGATTCACTAGCAGGATGTTGCATTGAATCCGGTCCGATTTTGCGCTGCGTCAGGTACTCAACTTGGTGTTTGCTTGTTGAGTTAAGTTTGAGAATTGAGTATTGTTATACAGGGGTATTGTTGCTACCCATAAGACACACATTGAGTTGAGTGCTGGAGACGTTGATTAAGGCCAAACCTAAATTTATAAAAAGTTGCTAAAATTTGAGGTGTGCTTTGAAAATGATGAATGAAGCGGAGATAAGAGTTAGGTATGGGGAAACAGACCAGATGGGAGTAGTGTATTATGCCAATTATTATACATGGTTCGAGATAGGCAGAAACGAATTTTTTAGAGAGCTGGGTTTTAGCTATAGAGCTCTGGAAATCGAAGGATTGTTTTTGCCTGTTGTAGAATCACACTGCAAATACAAATCACCTGCTAGGTATGATGATTTGATAAGGGTACAAACCAAGCTGGTAAGCCTTGAAAATGCAACATTAAGGTTTGATTATAATATTGTTAATAAAGAGAAAGGGAAAGACCTCGCTGAAGGTTATACCATCCATGCTTTTGTTGATAAAAGAGGCAGACCGGTACCCCTCAAAAAAATTAATCCAACAGTGTGGGAACGTTTAAAAGAAATAGTAGAGAGGTAGACAGATGTTGATAAAGTTGTTGTTGTTATTTACCTGCGTACCCCTTCTTGAGCTGATTGTATTGATTCAAATGGGGAAAAGAATAGGCCTGTGGCCCACCGTTTTTATTGTAGTTATTACGGGCTTTGTGGGAGTGTTTCTAGCAAGGGCTCAGGGATTTGCTATCCTTTTTAGGATACGTGAGGATTTAGAAGGGGGGCGTATTCCAACAGATGAACTCATGAACGGATTGTGTGTGTTGGTTGGAGCGGCTATGCTCCTCACGCCAGGTTTGATAACTGATGCTGTAGGGTTTAGTCTTATTTTACCGATAACTAGGGTAGTTATAAAAAGATTTATCAGAACCTACATTAAAAAAATGATTGAAAAAGGCAACATCAAAATTTTGTAAAAAACCCTTATCAAACCATTTAAAAGACGTGGCATCAATATTAATATTGAAAAACTTCTAAAACACTGGTATAATGAGGTTTGTAGCAGAATCGGGAGTAGATGGGCACTGGTGTGTCCCCTGGACTTCAAATCCAGTGGCGGGCAGAGATCCTGTCCGCGGTGGGTTCGATTCCCATGTACTCCCGCCACTTGAATATTAAGGGTTTGCACAGGGCCACTAAGAGTTATAAAAATTTCTTGTTGTTAAATACTGAAAAAGCAAAACTGAGGTCAAGTAGCCTCAGCTTTGCCTGGATAAAAAATTTAAAAATTGATAATTGGTATCAATAAAATTTGACCCGGGTAGATCATATCACTGATTAAACCATTAGCGACCATTATGGCATCAACTGCAGAATCATATCTATTGGCGATTAGCGACAATGTATCACCGGGTTGAACAACATAATATATTTGTTTCATTGATGGATATTTAAGGTAATCAAATATCGTTGAATTTTCCTGGAGAGATTCGTCTTTATAAGCGGTGTTTTTTGGAATGAAGATAATCCTTCCTGGGAAGATATTCAAATCTTCTCTAAAATAGTTAGACATGATTATCTTTTTTATAGAAACGTTAAATCTGTTAGCTATTCGGGTTAAAGTATCTCCAGGTTGAATGATATATGGTATATACATATCCATATCCATTTATTCAGACACCTCCTTAGTTACGTGGTTACGTGGTAATACCAATCCGGCTATTAATAATATATTCAAAAAAACAAAAAAGGGATAATATCACAAAATTAATCTTTGTAGCACCGAGAGAGCGTTATTCAGTTAGTACAATGGTAGAATTTAATGGGAAGAAGACTTCTGAACCGATGCCAAAGACTGGACATTGGATTTTGTTTGTGAAAAAGGAGTCGGTGATTTTTTGATAGAGTGTAGGAGATATTAAAATAAAAGGGGTAGAATTTTTATTTCTATCCTACCCTACCTTTAAATAAATATTATATCCATTTAGGTGTATCCCACAACTTTAATTTCGAACCAATGCCTTTTGATTTGGCTGTCTGATAGATTTTCTTTGCAACCATTATATCGAGACAACCCAGCCCCCTGGATTTAAAGAAAATAAATTCATTTTTTTCTCTAATGTTTTCCAATCTTCCACAAACGATTTCCCTTAAATTTACTATATTTTTTTTATCAATGATTTTTTTGTTTAGCAGTTTTTTGAAAATCATTGAAGGGTCTTTTTGAATGGGTTCCCAGTCATCCACAACTATTTTTTCTGAAGCAAGTATCACATCTTCACATGCCTCATGGGAACCGATCTGTAAAAATAAGGTTGCTTTATTTAACCAGCTGTGTTTTACAAAAGGTTTTTTACTGGTGGTCATTGTTGTTACAATATCGGCATCTCTAACTGCTTCTTCTACCGATGATGCGGTTTCGATTTTTACAAAATCTTTCAGTTCATCAGCTAAAAACCTGGCTTTATCTATATTAATATCATAAAGCTGCACTTTTTCTATATTTGGAAGAACCTTCTTCAATGCTATTATTGTTGTTCGAC
This sequence comes from Firmicutes bacterium UBA3567, assembly GCA_002376045.1. GTDB lineage: Bacteria > Bacillota > Thermosediminibacteria > Koleobacterales > UBA3567 > UBA3567. The sequence goes on along the minus strand of DFNM01000166.1, from coordinate 4,458 downwards.
CAATAACACCTGCCCCTATACAGGCCAAAACGGTTGAAGACTTATCAGCTAGGTATTTGGCAGCTATACCGGTTGATGCCGCAGTCCTCATGGCAGTAATAAGAGTTCCATCCATAATTGATAGGGGAGCTACCGTATCAGGGTCACTCAAAATAATAACATCAATACCCATGGGAAGCTGACCTTTTTTAGGATTGTTCCTTGATTCAGCAGCCCATTTTATTCCCGCTATGTTTTCATCCCCACCGATATATACAGGCATGGAAATGAAACGGGACTTCCATTCTTCATTGGGTTCGGGAATGTTAATCATTGTTTTGACGGGATTTATTATCTGATTATTCCCATGCATTTTATAGGCTTTTTCTACCTTTTCCAAGACAGCATCCATATCCATAAGCCCGGCCTGTAAAACATCTTCCTGTTGTAAATACAATATTTCCAGTGTTGTTTTCAAAACCATTCCTCCTTTGAATAAATATAATATATTTTTTTTAAATATTCAACAACTATCCTTGAATTCCCTTTTTTATAAGTAAAAAACCACCTCGAAAACGAGGTGTTTTTGTAATTTAGTAATACTTTTTGCCATCGAGATATTCCTGGACACGCCGCAGCGCTTCCCCAAATCTCTGGAAATGGTTTACTTCCCTCTGCCTTAGGAAACTGAGGGCATCTTTGATACCGGGGTCATCGGTTAACCGTATTAGATGTTCGTATGTGGTTCGGGCTTTTTGTTCTGCAGCCATATCTTCATACAAATCAGTAATCGGATCACCTGTTACCTGAATATAAGCTGCTGTCCAGGGAACACCGGCTGCATCATGGGGATATAGGGCTGTATCATGCTGAGCAAAATGTGCTCCAAGTCCGGCTTTTTCCAGTTCTTCCGGAGATTTGCCCTTTACCAGTTTATATATAAGGGTAGCAATAATTTCCCAGTGAGCCAGTTCTTCTGTTCCTATATCAGTTAAAAGACCTTTTGCTTCAGAAATGGGCATGGTATAGCGCTGAGTAAGGTACCTTACTCCTGCAGAAAGCTCACTATCAGGTCCACCGTACTGGGCAAAGAGGAATTTTGCCATTCTCAGGTCAGTAGCTGAAACCCTTACTGGGTATTGAAGTTTTTTTTCATATATCCACAAGGCCACTTCACTCCTTTAATACTTAATTTCCCATGGCCATGGATCAGCTATATAACGCCAGGGGTATTCACTGGTTTCCGCAAGTGTTAAAGGTCCATATTTTTCTTCATAAATTTCCTTCAATTTTTTGCGTTCACGAACATATTCGTTATGGTCTTTAAGGGCTTTTTTATCTCTAGGATGGGTATCGAGATAGAGAGCAAGCTCTAAGATAGTAAAATCGAGAGCCATTATATCTCTCAGAAGCTTGTATTGATATTCATGCACTGCAATGCACCTCCAAAATCAATATGGGTTTTTAACCATATAGGGTCGATACAATTCGGGAAAAAACGTACCTTTTGATAAGGCTACTGCGGGTCTATAACTCATATCGTATATTTGAATAGGTACATACGCTCTAGCTAATTCCATGTCAGGGTACATATCATCATGATAATGTCTAGTTGACTCGGACATTTTTAAACTGCACCTCCTGGTAAGCGGTAGATAGATTTTTATGGTATATTATATTGGGCATAAAAAATTTTTGTGACAAACAAGAAAACTCCTTTAAGGAGCTTATAGTTAGATATTATTTATCTTTAGATTGTTCTAATTGATGGATTTCTTTGGATTCTCTAGTGTATTGATTTAATTTCTTTAGATTGGTTATCCAAAGATATAAAACATATGGGATGAATAGGTACATTAAAACATTTATTCTTGACATTAAAATAAAATCAAAAAAACCATGAAGAAAAACTGGAATGTATAATGATTTTTGCAGGTACAAATAGCCCAATTGCACATTTTTGCTGAACCTGGCCAGAGATAAGTAATACCCCATTGTAACCCCAAACAATACGTGAGCGGGAACAGAGATAATTCCTCTGTAAATTCCCACATAGGGATTAGCCGTAAACCTAAAAACTACATACAGGATGTTTTCAATCGTGGCAAATCCCAAAGCGGAAAAACTACAGTAAATAAGACCGTCCAGTTTTTCATTGAAGTGTTTACTATAATAAGCATACTTTAAAACCACATATCTTTTGAAGTATTCCTCTGTTAAACCAGCTATAATAAATGAAGTGAAAGCGATGGAAAACAAGCCTCCAAAGACATTGATAGTCATTAATATTTTTTCGACAAAAGCAGTGGGGATGGCTGATATTGCACCCAGTAGGAATATCTTAAACAGGAGGTAAAGTGGTTCTCGATCATATTTATCTCGGAGATATAAAGCGACAGCAATAGCAACTGTTGGTAAAACGGATATAATGATCAATCTTATGATCAAGATCAATTCACCCTTTATTTTTTATTAGCTTCCCCTGAACAAAAAAAATTATGGAAGGTATTCAAAGGAATATTAATTATAAGTATGACAGAGACTATAAAATGAATGTGGGTTGAGATGTTTGTTTTTTACGAGACGCTTGACCGGGGTTGTAGAAATGGTATGTACGGGCATAAGATCAATGCTGAACAAAATAAGGTTCCCAAGATTGCCCGCCCTGGGTGCTATCAAAATTTTTGAATGGGAGGCGTGGTTTTCATGTCAGTAGAAGAGGTGGATAAACTTGATAAAAAAGATGGAAAGAATTATGCAAGAAACTTTTATACTCATAAAAAACAGATAACCAAACTTCCAGTTGATGATAGTGAATATGGGGATTCAGAAAAGCAAAAATTTGAGTCGGCCCAGCAGATTGGAAGACCTGGTGATCAGGTGCTTGGAGATTCTCCTGCTGCTGAATATGGTGCTATGGGAAAAACACAATTAAAAGGGATTATAAATGCAGCGAGAAAAAAAGCCGGAGAAGAATAAAATAACAACACGCCCAATAGGGTATAAAGGAATTTTGGGCGTGTTATTGAATTATTGAGTTTTATACCATCCTCGCTGTTTCATGGCATCAAAAATTTGTTTGGCATGTTGCTGTTCCTCATCCTGAATTTGTCTGAAAGCTCCTCTCAAATTTTCATTGGCTGATTCCATGATAGAAGATTCATATGTATTTGAAACGTATTTTTCCGTCATGAGCATATCCTGCAAGATATCTTTGTCTTCGAGATTGGTTTTATTCTGACCCATTACCATTGTATTTCCTCCTTTCAGAATTGTTGTGTTTGAACTCCGGCTTGCTCTAAAAACTTCGTTATTGTTTGGGCGTGTTGTTCTTCTTTCTGAGCAAGATTGTAAAACATCTGGGACAATTCAGTATCTTGAAGCTGGGCTGCGTAATTGTTGTATTTTTTAATACAGATTTTTTCGTGTTCAAGCTGGTCCTTTAAATAACTAATCTCTTTTTGACTTAATTTCAAAGGAATCACCTCCTGTTACTTATAGGATTTCCCAATAAAAACATTTTGATACATCTTGACAACAACTAATTACCTGAAAATACAGTTTGCTTGACCAGAAGTTTATGAAGTGATAAAATTACATCGAAAATTTCCTGAGAAAAGAAGGACGGGATGTTTATGGAAGTTTATTTAGATAATAGTGCAACCACTTTTGTAAATGAACGGGTAATAGAATTAATGAACAGGACTTTTACTGAATTATATGGTAATCCTTCATCTTTACACAGGAAGGGTATAGAAGCAGAAAAACTTGTTAAAGATGCTCGATGCAAATTGGCTGAATCGTTAAGTGTAAGTCCAGCTGAAATCATATTTACATCAGGGGGTACAGAGTCAAACAACCTTGCAATAAAAGGATGTGCCAGAAGTTATATGAGGTGGGGGAAGCATTTGATAACATCTAAGGTAGAGCATCCTTCAGTCTTAAACACCTGTAAGCACCTTGAAGAGGAAGGTTTTGATGTGACATATCTAGATGTAGATGAGAGGGGGATTGTGGATGTAAAGGATTTTATTGAAGCTTTTAAAAAAGATACAATTCTGGTTTCGGTAATGTATATAAACAATGAAGTGGGTTCTATACAGCCTGTTCAACAAATATCGCGGACAATAGCAAGTAAAGAACGTTGTTTCTTTCATGTAGATGGAGTTCAGGCTTTCGGTAAGCTGCTTATAAATCTTAAGAGAGATGGAATACACATGTTTAGTCTGAGCGGACACAAGATCAATGGTCCCAAAGGAGTAGGAGCATTGTATATAAAAAATGGTGTTAAACTCAAACCACTATTTGGTGGTGGCGAACAGGAAAAGGGGCTCCGCTCAGGCACCGAAAATGTAAGCGGTATAGCAGGTCTGGGTAAAGCTGTTGAGGTTTGTATCGAAAATATGAATGCTGAAATTGAACACATGAGGAAGCTAAAAATCAAGCTCTACAGAGGAATTATGGCTGAAATTCCTGATG
>DFNM01000161.1 GCA_002376045.1 Firmicutes bacterium UBA3567 | reverse complement strand
TCATATCCTATCTGACGCTACCATATCTTTTAAAAATGAAAGTTAAAACAAAAAACCCTTTGGCAACCATACATTCAAAAACTTACCAAATACACCATATAGTATTAGCGTTGAGACTGAGGCAACAATTATATACAAAAATTTATTTTTAGTGTTAAGAATCCACATTAAAGTGAACATGAAAAGAAAAGTTGATACAGCGTATCCCATAACGGGTATTAAAATAATATATGAAAGGGTGGTTATTCCGGTGTAAATTAAATTTAACATTTGCTTCCGCGTATATTTTTTTTCTTTAGTGGAATTTTTCGGTTTAATCCGTTTTTCTTTAAAATAAGCGTTTAAAAATAATAAAATTGATACTACAGCTCCTATTACTGCCAGGATTTTGGGGTAACTAGCCACGCGAGGAGGGAAGCTAATGCTTAGATAATAAACAAACGTAAAAAAAGCTATCAGAATAAGTGAAGCAACTTTATCTGCCAGATACATTTTAATCATCCTTCCCCAGAATTGAATAAGAACATTAGGGTGAGAGAAAAAATTGGTTTTATGATTATGATATTCTCTCACCCTTTTTTAAAATTATTGTTCAATCACTTCAACAAGTGTCTTATACAGCTCTGATGCTTTTTCCATGGACTTTCTAAATTTGTCAGGTGGTAAGTATTTAATAGGAAGACCAAGTTTATTCATTTCTTCAATGTATTCCGGTTCCTCCATGGCCTTTTTGTACGCATCAGCCAGATAGTCAACTATTTCTTTGGGTGTTCCGGCAGGAGCGCAAATACCACGGCTTGAAGCTATTACTAGATCAATTCCTTTCTCCATAAAAGTTGGCGTATCTGGGAACAAATCCAGTCTCTCTTCTGCAGCAATGGCTATTATTCTAGCCTGACCTTCTTCAACCATTTGTTTAACCTCTCCTACCGTCTGGGCAATAGCATCCACATGTCCACCCAAAAAAGCCGCTCTGGATTCACCGGCTCCTCCAAAATGCACTGGCTTAACATCAACTTTCGCAAAATGATTAAAGGCTTCAATGGAAAAATGTCCTGTTGTCCCTGCTCCTGAAGTTGCAATAGTGAGCTGCCCTGGATTTTCCTTTGCATAATTCAAGAAGTCTTCAAAATTTTTAAACCTCTCATCATCTGCTCTTACGGCAAATAACCTGGGGTCTTCCACCTGCTGACAAATAAACTCAAAGTCTGCCAATGGATCATATTTAACCTCTCTAAGGGCCGCTGCCATAACATGTGCCGAGTTAAAGTTTCCAATTGTGTAACCATCATTTTTTGAGTTTTTGATTTCAACAAGTCCAACTTCTCCTCCACCACCCGGCTTATTCACTATAACAACAGATTGGCCGATATACTTTTCTGCATATTTGTGTAAAATTCGAACACCCGTATCAGTTCCTCCACCAGCCGAATAAGTTACTATAAAAGTAATAGGCTTAGTTGGATAATCAAGCTTGCTCTTCTCTTCTTTTTTTTCTTCTTGTGTTGCTGGTTTTTGCTGACATCCTGCAGCTACCACAAGCACCAGACACAAAATTACAACAATAAAAATCCTGTACTTTTTATTCATAATTTCTCCCCCTCATTGTTTTTTTGGCCCGGCTTTCTTCCATGATTTATCTCTTCATCTATCACCTCCCAATGACCATTGTTTGCTTACAACCCCTCACTCTATGTTTTTTATAAGAAATTTATAATAACATTAATATTTTGAAAGTTTATTAGTTTTTTACATTTTATTTTTCCAAAGATTTTAGCCTTCTCCATAATGTGGTTACACTAATCCCTAACTTTTTTGCAGCGAGAGATTTATTGCCTCTCGTCTGTTTTATTACTTCCCTAATAATATCCTTTTCAGCTTTCTGTAATATGCCCTCATTTTTTATAAGGCTATTTTTCGCGGCATCATGATCCTTACTTGCATTGTAATTATTTAAGGCTTCAGCTAAAACATCTGCATCAATTTTAGATTTTTCACATAAAACCACAGCTCTTTCAATAACATTCTCTAGTTGTCGCACGTTTCCGGGCCACTCATAAAATTTCAATAAACCTACAGCATCAGGTGTTATACCTTTTATTTTTTTCCCCAGCTTATTACCTATCTTATACGCAAAATATTCTGCAAGTTCAGGTATATCCTCTTTTCTCTCTCTTAATGGAGGAATCTTTAATAAAAGGACACAAAGGCGATAATACAAATCTTCGCGGAATTTGCCTTCCTCGACAAGCTTAAGCAGATCGCGGTTTGTGGCCGCAATTATTCTGATATCAACGGGTATTACATTATCATCACCTATCCTTGTTACCTCCTTTTCCTGGATAACTCTCAAAAACCTAGCCTGTAGCTTTGGAGACATTTCACTTACTTCATCAAGAAATATAGTACCCGTATGAGCGAGCTCAAATAACCCTATTTTTCCACCTTTTCTGGCACCTGTAAAAGCCCCTTCTACATATCCAAAAAGCTCACTTTCTAAAAGGTTTTCAGGTAACGCAGCACAATTTACTGCTACAAAGGGTTTATTGGCCCGTGCACTTGCCCTGTGAATGCTTTGGGCAAAGAGCTCCTTCCCGGTTCCGGTTTCTCCTATCAGTAATACGGTACTATCCACTGCCGCAAATCTTTTTGCTCTATTCTTAACTTGATTTATAACTTTACTCTTTCCAACAATATCATCAAAAGTTGCTTTGGCTACATGGCCTCTGAGAAAAAGTTTTTTTCTAATTTTTCTTTCAATACTCTGTATTTTTTCAACCTCCTGGAAGGTTGCAACGGCTCCTTTAATCTCACCATTCACAAATATGGGAACTCTATTCGTTACGATGCTTACTTTTCCGATTTTTTGGAATTTACCCAGCTCAGCCTTTCCCGTACGAAGTATGCGTATCATTCCGGTATTCGTTATTACATCATTTATATATTTACCTATTACCTCCTGAGCTTTATAGCCGATAATTTTTTCTGCAACAGGGTTAAAAACCGATATTTTCCCTTCTTCATCTACACCTATAATTCCATTATAGGCAAAATCAATTATCGATTTTAGTATCTCGGCTTTTTCCTTTTCTTTCATCTGAACTTCAAGAAGATGTTTGGCTTCACGAATTGCTTCTATTATTGACTCACAACCAGATTCCAGCAAAACCCCTCGAAAACCATACTGATTAACTACAGTAATAACTGCTGTTCCTCCTATAAATACCTCGACTCCTTTTCGCGCAAGACTTAAAACCCTGGTTTTTATTTCTCTTTCACTTTTTACTAAGGCGGTAATAAAATCCATGGGGTAATTTTTTTTTATCTTTTCAAAACTATCTATCAGTTTTTCAAAACCAATTATTCCTATACATTCTGACTGTTGCAGTGCTTTATTTAATACATATAAAACATCATAACCACTAAACTGAATTTCCACTACAGGTATCTGTAAGTTCTCTTTTATCAAATTAGCAGTTGCGCCACGGCTGATTACTATCTTTGTGCCTTTTTCCACTGATTCCCCGGCTATTTTGACGCCTCTGCTCAATGACCCTTCATAAACTTTTATGGTATCTCCTGTTTCAGCGATAACTGTTTTGGCTTTTTCAGCCAACTTCTTATCAGGGGCAATAAGTATAATATCACAACCCAAAAAATTCTCCCCCCTCCTACTTATTTACTTATTACTTTTCACAGTACTTCGAATGTTCGGTAATAAAAACAATTTTCCTTCTTTTTATTTTTACTATTAAATTTCGAAATATATTCTTTACCAGTTAGGGGGAAAATCTCCTTTTTCCTGCAAAGTATGAAACTATGCCGCCCAGTTTAAATCCCTTCAGTGTAACACTCCATAAGCAGAGGAGCAATGTTAATGGAATTACGATAAAAAATTCTTACAAAAGATTCGGCGATCACTGTCTTTATCGCCGCTACTTTTATAACCCTTGGAGCAGCTTCCCTCAAAGAACCGCAACTAAAATTTTTACCTGCTACTATGAAAATGTCATGATATAATGCTATTATAAAAGCCAGGAGCTATATCATCCATCAGGTATCTGTCAAGCATCCTGTCAACAATGGAATTCCATTACAGGCACCGCAACACCATCCACACTCGGGAGGTAGAATGGTTACTCCTGCTTCCACAAGAGTTTCTAATATACCCCTTTTCACTGCAAGTACATGTATAAGAATCTCCATCGACAACCAGATCACCCGGTGCTACATGCCCTTTTTCTACTTTTAACTGGTGACAGATCCTCTCTCCAACATAATAAAGGATACACCTATTTTTTGTTTGAAATTTTCTCACCATAATTATGTAGTTTAGAAACTTTTCATGGGGGCTGGGTGTATAATGGTCTATGACAAAACATACTTTTGATGTGTTGGAAACCTATTTTCTACCCATTTCCTTTAAAACTTCAATTGCAATGGGTATTGATCCATCATACCCCATTATCAGATCTATATCAGCCACAGCAAAATCTCCTGCTTTAACATCTTTTCCACTGTAAAGGCTAAAAATTTCTCACTTGTCGTTTTTCCTCTCAAAAGCTTTCTCTCTATCACTTTTGAAGAAATGATCTTGCATGTTGTACCATTTTTCTAGTTTTTAATGCAATCTCATCGGGGTCTATATTCAGTTGAGCAACCCCACTTTTTTGTGCTGCCTCCGCTACAGCTTTTGCAACCTCAGGAGCAACTCTCGGGTCAAAGGGTTTGGGGATTATATAATCTTCTGAAAGTTCTTCTTCTGAAATCAGATTCGCAAGGGCATACGCAGCTGCAATTTTCATTTCTTCATTTATATCTGTAGCTCGAACTTCCAGCGCACCTCTAAGTACACCTGGAAAAGCAAGGACATTGTTTATTTGATTTGGGAAATCAGACCTTCCTGTCCCCACAATTCGTGCTCCACCTCTTTTGGCTTCATCGGGATGTATCTCGGGTACGGGATTTGCCATGGCAAAGACAATTGGATCATCTTTCATACTCTTTATCATATCCACATTTACAACATTTCCAGAAGAAAGGCCTACAAATACATCGGCTCCAATCATCGCCTCAGCCAGCAGACCCTTTTTATTGCTACTGTTTGTCATCTCAGCTATCTCTTCCTTAGCCCAATTCATACCAACCTTTCTACCTTTATAAATAATGCCTCTGCTATCACATATGATCAAATCTTTAATACCGGCACTAATAAATATTTTGGAAACAGCAATCCCGGCAGCACCAGCTCCATTTATGACCACAACAACATCTTCAAGTTTTTTGTTTACAATTTTAAGAGCATTTAAAAGGGCTGCAAGGGTAACAATCGCTGTTCCATGCTGGTCATCATGAAAAATAGGAATGGAAAGCCGCTCCTTGAGCTTTCTCTCAATTTCGAAACATGCCGGAGCTGCAATATCCTCCAGATTGATTCCACCAAAAACAGGTTCAATAAGAGTTACTATCTCTACAATTTTATCTACATCATTGGTTTTTATGCAAATTGGAAAAGCATCAACACCTGCAAAACTTTTAAACAGTACCGCCTTACCTTCCATTACGGGAAGAGAAGCTTCTGCACCTATATTCCCAAGGCCCAAAACTGCTGTACCATCAGTTACTACTGCAACCATGTTTCCTTTTGTTGTATATTCATAAATTTTTTCTGGATCTGAATGTATTTCTTTACATGGCTCTGCTACTCCAGGAGTATAGGCCAGGCTCAGGCTTTCCCTATCTTTAACCTCGACTTTGCTAACAACCTCTATTTTACCCCTGTTTTCACGGTGTAAGTTCAATGCTTTTTCTCTTAATGACATCAAAACTGCTCCCTTCTATATTTTTCTATATTGTTCTTTTCCAATACGATACAAATCATTGCCTTCCTTATCAATGACCACAGTTACTGGAAATTTTTCTACTTTCAATCGGTAGACAGCTTCAGGACCCAGTTCAGGAAAAGCTACAATCTCAGCTTCTTTTATTGATTCTGCCAGAAGTGCACCCGCTCCACCAATGGCAGCAAAATACACTGCACCATATTTAACAATGGCATCTATTACAGTCTGAGATCTAAAGCCTTTACCTATCATACCTTTTAACCCTGCTTTTAAAAGTTTGGGAGTATACGGATCCATTCGACCGCTTGTTGTAGGACCGGCAGATCCGATAATCCTTCCTGGTTTTGCCGGACACGGCCCCACATAATAAATAATCTGATCATTTAAATCAAATGGAAGCCCTTTTCCCAGGTCAAGTATTTCTACCAGCCGTTTATGAGCAGCATCTCTAGCTGTGTATATAATTCCATCTATCAAAACCCTGTCTCCGCACTTTAAGCTGTTTATTGTCTCTCTTGTTAAAGGTGTTGTTATATTTTTAGTCATATGGCTCACCTCCACAGCTTATCAAATTACCGCTTCAACATGTCTGGCAGCATGACATTGAATATTAACAGCTACTGGCAAGCTTGCAATATGTGCCGGGAATGTTTCAATATTAACTGCAAGGGCCGTTGTTTTCCCTCCAAAACCCTGGGGACCAATGCCAAGATTGTTGATTTCTTCAAGTAATTCCTTTTCAATTTGTGCTATTTCTGGATTACTGTTATGCTGACCTACAGGCCTTAACAAAGCCTCTTTGGCTTTTAATGTAGTAATTTCAATGGTTCCACCTATTCCGACTCCAACTATTACAGGGGGACAGGGGTTGGGCCCGGCTTTGTCAACAACTTCCAATACAAAATTCTTTATTCCTGTTACACCATCTGCTGGTTTCAACATCCTCAACGCACTCATGTTCTCGCTTCCTCCACCTTTAGGTGCCAGAATTATTTTGATTCTGTCTCCTGGAACAATTCTGGTATGAACTACGGCTGGAGTATTATCGCCAGTGTTTTTTCTTATTAGAAAGGAATCATCAACAATGGACTTTCGCAGATATCCACCCGCGTATCCCCTTCTTATCCCTTCATTAATAGCATCATTTAGATTTCCTCCTACCAGCTTAACGTCCTGGCCGAGCTCCAGAAAAATCACTGCAAATCCTGTATCCTGGCATATGGGTATCATGTTTTCCTCAGCAACTTCTGCATTTTTTAGAATATCTTTAAGTATATCCCTACCCAGAGGGGACACTTCTTCTCTTACAGAGTTCTCCAGAGCTTTTTTTACATCAGGTGGAAGTATACAATTCGCTTCAATGCATAATTTTTCAATAACACTGGTAATCCGCTCAACATTGAGTTCTCTCATCCCATATCGTCCTTTCATGCCAAATTAATTTATTTTAGCAGGTTGATGAGTTCGTTAATATTATCCATTTCATCTATGTTATTAATGCTGTTCATTATTTCATTCAGTTTGTTATTTTCAAAAATGCCTTCGGTACAATACTCGAATTTTTCCCTAAGCTCTTCCGACGTAAGAGGGTGTTCCGGTTCACCTTTGGGTAAGTCTACGCGTTTTTTAAGAGGTTTTCCATTTTTTAGTAATATTTGAACTTCAGCTCCTCTAATTCTTGGATTAACCTTCTCTGTAGCGGGATCCACCTCAACCTTCACTTTGTCTGTCATTTTTAATATCTCGGGGGCAGTAAGTCTGTCAGGTTTGAATTGCTTGAGTCCTACTTCACCATCAACAAGGGCTGCGCAAACACAATATGGAATACTAAATTTGGCTGCAGCAGTTGTTTTGGGTCTAAAAATATGACCTGTTAGGCTTATTGCTGCAGGATATGTTTTAATTACAATTTCCTTAATATCTTCCAGACTAAAATCCTCTTCTCTCCTTAATGCAAGGATAGCGTCTATGGGAGCATGAGTATGGCGACATGATGGATAGGGCTTTATATAACAACTTAAAATTTTGTATTCCTTTCCTAAATCATCAAGAATAAGCTCAAAATCACATCCATCACTCATGGCTTTTGCAAAGCCCTTATTACCCTCTATAATGGTTTTAGGACCTTCTGCTCCCTTTTTAGCTAAAAGTGCAGCTAAAATACCTGCTTGAGCAGCCTTACCCACATGCAGTGCTTTTGCCATTTGGCCGTCCTCAGTAACTTCCATTAAACCCGCTCCCTGAATTCCGGCAAGCCCCAAGGCATTAGCAGTTTGTTCATCATCCAATTTAAACATTTTGGATGCTGCTGCAGCCGCAGAAAAGGCTCCACATGTCCCAGTTGTATGGAATCCCAAGGTTAAATGGGAAGGATTTATAGCGCTTGCAATTCTTACAAACACATCATATCCAGCAACAGCAGCAGTAACCAATTCTCGGCCGCTTGCTTGCAAATATTCCCCCGCCGCCAAAGCTGCTGTAATTGTTGTTACACCGGGATGCCCAAGGGCAATACGGTGGCCATCATCAAGTTCCACAACATGGCTTAAAACTCCATTGGCCAGCGCAGCATTTATCATAGGAACCTTTTCTCCCAATCCAAATACAGTTGATTCCTTTTTTCCACCGATGTTTTTAACCATTTGAATTATGTTTCTGCTGAGAATGTTTCCTTCCTTATAACCTGCAATCACAGCACTCAAATAATCTATTACAGCATCTTTGGACCTTGCAACGACCTCTGCAGGTAATTCTTTATATTCTAAATTAGCAACAAACTCTGCAAGCTTTTTGGTTATCATTGCTGTATTGATCCTCCCGTAAAGTTTTATTCCGGTACTGCCATATCAGGAGTTTCCGCCTTACTCTGAACTGCCTGGGGATAATACCTTTTTACCATCTCTTTAACAATACAGGCCTGTCTTGCCATGTTTATACCATCTTGCTTGCTTGTCAGTTGGCCATGACCCGCTACAACCGAGTTGCCTGTCTTAAGATGGATGGGAGCTCCTATCCGCACCATCTCTGCCGCTTCATAAACCCTTATAAATCCACCAGAACCCGGAGGATTATCAGTATGAACATCAATGGGTATATCTACTGCAGCCCTCAATGCAGCCACCATCGGTAATGTCATATCCCTTACAGGATTTATGCTATCAGCCCCAAGATCCTGCAGCACCTTAAAACTCGCAGGATTGCCGTGACCACAGTGAGCCGAAAGCTTAAAATGCATATTCTCTGGTAATTCTCCTGCCTTGCGCAGCTCATTAAGAACCCAAAGTAAACCTTCATCATATACCAGCACTCCACGACACCCTACTTCAGCAATTCGTTTCACATCTTCTACTGCTCTCACAACCTGTTCCATCCCTCTTAAACGATACCCAATTCGAACCCCCTGGGTACTTAAACGAGTTGCACTGGTATCATATGTTGCTCTGGGACCCACAGAAAGGTTTAATTCTGCACCGTAGCTTTTTGCAATATTCACATACTCCTTTAATTCCTGTAATGTATGGCGAAATGCTCCATAGGTTTCATCAACCCGGTTAATAACTATATCCATTTTTTCAGCTTCTTCCAGCAACGCCTTGAGTGCTTCTGCCGTATTAACTGTTGGTACTTCAAGACGGTAATCCGCCCCATCCGGGAACTTCTTCGTTGAAGAGGGTAAATCATACAAGTCTCCCCGAGGTAACCCTACCTTATCCATGAATTTTCTGGTTTCATCAAACATTTCACTCATTCCTCCTAATTTTTTTGATTTTTTGTTTAACATGTGAGACTAAAAAGTGGTTTTCCACCTTTTAACATAATAGGTATATCTTGATAATTTTCTTTGATAATGAACTTTGCAATAACTATGCCATCAAAATAAAAATTAGCTGAAATCCTATCAGGTAAGGTGAAGATCAAATCTTAAAATTCACTAAATCTTACAACATTTTCATAATGAAATTCATGATTTATATAAAACTTTTCAAAATGAAAATCCGCTTATCTCATACATAAACTAAAAAACAAAAAAATCCTCCCCAATAGGAGGATAGTAAAGCCTGTACTCGAAACTCTTTCTCATACACAATCTTTCCATCAATTATTGTCTTCTCTACCTCAACATCCTTTATGCAATCTGGTTCGATGTTGAAAATATCCTCATAGAGCACTACCACGTCTGCCAGTTTCCCGGAGGTTATCCTGAGTTTGACAGTTGAGGGTAATTCTTAGTTATTTGGAGCCCTCAACTGTCAAACTCGGGATTACGTTATTATTTACTCCTTACCATGTACTACCCTGAAAACAGTTCATGCTAAAAAGGCAATAGTAAGATAAGCCTAAGGCAAACGGTTATTTGAACTTAGGTTTTGCCAATTTCAGCTTATGAATTTTGAAAAAAGATTTGATTAAGCAACTATAGGTTCTAGTTTGACTTTATATCCCAAGGATTCTAATTTATTTATTGACTTATAAATGACCGCATCTTTTTTGCGCTGGTCAAAATAATCGGCACCAAGATCGATGTATTGCTGTCGTTTTTTTAACATATGATAGGCAATAACCAAAATTGTATGCCCCACAGCAACAGCAGCACGATTCTTACCCCTTCTGGCGGCAATCCGGCGGTATTGGACGGATAGATATGTATCCTCGCTAAGAGAGGCGGCATGGGTAGCTTCTACCAAAGCAGCACGCAGATGTTTGTTGCCTTTACGTGTTCGTCCTGATTTTCGTTTGCCTGCACTTTCATTGTTACCCGGAAACACTCCCTCCCATGAAGCTAAATGAGATGCTGTTGGAAATCGCTCCATGTCAACGCCAATTTCTGATAGTATCAGGACCTCGTCAAAGTTAATTAATAGATTATAGCAACTTTTCTATAATAATACAAACCAAATGAATTCATGATAACCTTGCATTTATGATCTATTGGGGTCAATGAATTATTTTACCTTTTTAGGTTAAATATGGAAGCATCGGCTAATAAAATCACTTTTAATAAACCGTTTTAGTTGCGACTGAAACGTTATGGGCAATAAATGGAAATTTTTCAGCTATACTCCGATCATCTGTAACGCACGTTCGGCATTCCAGCTGAGACGGCGCAACCCTGCGGCAATATTTGTTATACCATGTAATGGTAAGTTGTATAATTAAATGC
>DFNM01000151.1 GCA_002376045.1 Firmicutes bacterium UBA3567 | reverse complement strand
ATTTTGCTTAGAACATCCCACCTCCTGAAAGGATTGTATCCCTCATAATGTTTTCCCTTAAAACTTCTCTCCCTGGGTTTTCCCTCAAAAAAATTGATTGCCTCTATGCAATCTCCGATAATTGTTTCCGATATCTTTTGGGCGTGTAAAACATTTTTCGATTTAGAACCCAGTTGATAATGGGGGATGGTGGATGAAACCACAACCTTCATGTTTTGTTTCACACACTGGGCCAGTAAAATGGGAGGCACAGCAAAATCTTTTATATCTACCTGCTGTAACAGTTTTTTAGAAACGGCATGAGGCCCGTGAGAAGGTGTGGAATATCCTATAGCTTGGAACAAACCCAGAACTTTATTGAGGCGTTTCCTGAATTTTAAAGTTTCAGCAGTCAGCCCCTTGTTGTATGGAATAGTTGGATAACAATTGGTCAGGGCAAGGTCTGCTTTTTGGTGTGAGATGGAGATGATAAGCTGCTGTATAACACCGGTGATGTTGCCTATCATATCACCATCCACAAAGACAACTGTATCGCTACCAAACCGTTTGGATATGAGAGCCCCAACGGCTCGGGGAATATCTATTCCAAGGCTTTCCTGAAAAAAAAAACATTGAACATTGGGGTTTTTACATGACAGCACTTCGGTAAAGGTTTTATCCCGGGAACCGTTTACTATGACAAGAATCCTGTCAATGCTGCTGTGTGTTATGCTTTTAATAACTTTAAGGATTCTTCCCTCTTCATTTTGGGCAGGGATGACGGCAGTAACCATATAATTCCTCCTAAGTTATTTTATTATCTGGTTAGTTTCATTATATTAGGAGATAAAGCAATGGGTTCCATGCACGTTATACTGTTAAAGCACATATTATTGTATTAAGCATTAAGGTTGTGGGAGCTGGGTGGTGAAACAGAAATGTGTATCAAAATTGGTGATGTGGTAGGGAGAAAATCCTATAACAAGGATGTATACTTTAAAGTGGTGGAGATACGGGAGAACAGCAAAGCCCTGTTGAAAGGTCTGGAAATGCGCATTATAGCGGATGCTCCTTTGGATGATCTTGTAAAGCTATCAAACCAGGAAATAAGGGAATACAAAAAAAAACATATTAAACAGGCCAATGAATGTCTGAGAAAAATATTTGAAAGAAGACAAAAGAACATGAAGATGAGAGGAATCAGCTATAACTTAATGGAGGATAATGGGAGTTTTTTTGACAGACCGGGAAAGGTGCTCCATATAGATGCTGATGAGAATTACCTTGAAATGTGTTTGAATACTTACAAACAATTGAAAATCGAAGCAGTGGGGGTACATGCTCCTGAAAAGGACCACCCCAGGATAGTCAGACCCTTATTGCAGAAACACTATCCGGATATCCTGGTTGTGACTGGGCATGATGGTATGTTGAATAATAATAAGAATTTTACTGACCTCAATTCATACAGACATTCCGGATATTTCGTGGAAGCAGTTAAAAAAGCACGGGAGTTTGAATCATCTCTAGATGACCTGGTGATTTTTGCAGGAGCATGCCAATCATATTACGAAGCCATTTTGAAAGCCGGTGCCAATTTTGCCAGTTCACCCCACAGGGTGTTGATACATGCCCTGGACCCCGTTTTTATCATTGAAAAGGTTGCTTTTGAACCAATAGATAAAATCATCAGAATACAGGATGTGATATCCAGCACAATAACGGGAATAAAAGGCATAGGAGGATTCCAGACTCGCGGAAAATTCAGGGAAGGGCTTCCACGTTCACCGTACGAATAAGAAATGAGGTGCTGACCATGGCCGATATAGAAGTGTTTGTAAATGGGAAAAAACTTAATACAGATTCCATGTTTTGTGTTGATAATAAAACACTGATGGTGGATGTAATTCCGTTAGTGAAAGCCCTGGGAGGAACCCTGGAATGGATTCAATCTCGAAAAGGAGTTACAGTGCATAAAGATAATAAAAGCCTGTGTTTTGTTTCAAACAAATCCAGAGTTCTTGTCAGCGGTAAAGAAATCAAGCTTAAGGTTGAACCCAGGAATATACAGAGCACTTTCTTCGTGCCTGCCGAATTTTTAACGAAGCACCTGGGAGGAACCTTCAGATTTTATCGCGAATTGAATATAGCCGCTATAGAAACCAATTTAGAGAATGTCATAGTAAACCTCTACGTATCAGATGAGAACAGGACAGCACAGTTGGATTTGGAAGAATACGTTGCCGGGGTTGTGTGTGCACAGGTTCCCTATAAATTTCATACTGAAGCAATAAAAGCCCAGGCCGTGGCAGCCCGAACCTATGTAGTTAAGAAAATGCTTATACGGGGTGGATTGGGGTGTGATAGACATCATGGAGTTGATGTGTGTAGCGATATAAACCACTGTCAGGAATGGATTTCAAAAGCAAAGCTGAAGGAAAAATGGGGAGATGAGTTTGAAACCGGCTGGAACAGGGTTTTTAAAGCGGTGAAATATACCAGTGGTTTGATCATGACCTATAATGCAAAACCCATTGAAGCCGTTTCTCATCCCGTGTGTGGAGGGTGTACGGAGAACTCTGAGAACGTGTGGGGTAACAAAATATCATATCTTAGAAAAGTAACATGTAATTACTGCAGAAATTCCCCTTACTGGAAAAGAGAAAAAACTTATACCCTCAAAGAACTTGAAGAGAAATTAAAGGTCAACCTTAGAAAAACGGATTTTGGGCAAGGCAAACCGATTCCGGAGATTTTGGAAGAAGTTAAAAGGACTTCGGGTGATAGGGTTAAGCACGTACGGGTGGGAGATAAATACTTTGATGGCAATGAAATACGACAGCTTCTGAATTTTAGTTCCAGCAAGCTGGGCTGGCAGGTAAACAGCATAACTTTCTATATTATGGGTTATGGCCATGGTTTGGGAATGTGTAGGTACGGTGCAAATGAGATGGCAGCCCGGGGACTGGGTTACGAGAAAATACTCCCTTTTTATTATACGGGAATAAAGATCGAGCCGATGGTCAAAACAACCCGGGATAAACCCCTTTTTGGCAAAACAATTGCCATTGATCCCGCGTATGGTAGCGGCAAAACCAGGGAAAACCAGCAGTTATCTACAGCAAACCAGCTTAACCTTGAACTTGGTAAAATCCTGAAGAAAAAGTTGATGGCTGAAGGGGCAAAAGCAGTGATGGTCAGGGAAGGTGATTCTACCAATTCTCTGCATGAAAAGGTAAGGATTGCCAATGATGTTAAAGCAGACCTTTTTGTTGGTTTCAATCTGAACCCTTCAGTTAACAGCAGTCAGGGGGGAATAGAAACCTTTTATTTTGCAGGAGATAGTTTGAGTGAAAAGCTGGCCATAGCAGTTCACCCGGAGCTGGCGGAACACCTTGGTGCTGTAGATAGGGGAATATACAAGGCCAATTTTTATGTGTTACGGGAAACAGATATGCCATCCATCATGATAGAAATGGGTGTTGAGCTGTATCAGGAAAGAGAGAAAATTGGAGCCGCACGCGATTTTTTAAACAAAGCAGCAGAGGCAATAATAAGGGGTGTGAAGAAGTATTATCGTTGATATTTCAAAAAAAGGGAAGTATTTTTGTTTTTTTTTTGCGATAACCTGTGGGTTGTTTATTTTTTTTGCATATCTATCGGAAAACAAACACCACAAGATCAAAAATTTTATTTGACATATAAAAACCTGTTTTGATATAATTTAATATTAATTGACATAATTTTAGATGTGTGGTAAAATATAATACAGCTTTTCGTGTTAATTTATAATATCCCTAAAAGAAGGTGATACAACATCATGCCAGCCAAAAATTCCCTGTCAAAAATAAAGGAACATGTAGAAGCCTTTGTCGGACAGAGGGTAAAACTGAAGGCCAACAGGGGCCGGAGAAAAACCTTTGAGAAAGAAGGCATTTTAGAAAAAACATATCCCAATATTTTTGTCGTAAAGATCGACGATGAAAACAGCACCAGCAGAAGAGTTTCATACAGCTATTCTGATATCCTTACTAAAACGGTAGAGTTGACGGTTTTTGCAAAAGACGGTAAAAAAAGAATAAAGTGGGCTGGATAGTAAGCCATGGAAATTGAGTTTTCCATGGTTTTTTGTTGTATTTTTTGCACCAAATCCTCCTCACACAAATACAATAAAGTAATCCACAATAGGGGGGGGAGTTATGGACAGGATCAAAAAAACGGTGAATTTATACAGAAAAAGATTGCTCAGGTTAAAAAATGTTGTAGGTGTAGGAGTGGGTATAAAGGAGAAGAATCATCGATCCACGGGAAAACCCGCTATTGTTGTGCTGGTTAAAAAGAAACTTCCCGAAAGCAGGTTGAGAAAACACGAAATCATTCCTAAAGCCTTGAATGAAATAGAAACAGATGTTATAGAAGCAGGTGAAATTAGGTTATTAGATGAAGAGACAGCGAGGACAAAAAAACATAGACCTGCCTTTCCGGGACTGAGTATCGGTCATTATAAGGTTTCAGCAGGAACCTTTGGGGCTGTTGTCAGGGATAAAACCACAAACAAGCTTTTTATAATGTCGAACAACCATGTTCTGGCAAACAAAACCAACGGGAGAGATAACAGAGCCAAGGAAGGAGATCCTATTTTTCAACCGGGTCCGTATGACGGGGGAACCAGAGATGATACTATAGGGATACTGAAGAGGTTTGTTCCTCTTATTAAAACTGTTGAGCAGTCTGAATGTCCTATGGCTGTCGGTACAGCCATGTTTTTGAACAGCTTCATGGCATCCTTCAAACCAGGCTACAGAATCAAGTTTGAAAAGGTAATGGATAGAGAAAACACGGTGGATGCGGCTGTTGCGGAACCGATATCACTAGATGCCGTTGAAAAAGTAATATTTGAGCTGGGAGAAGTAAAAGGTAAAAGAAGGGCTGAATTGGGGCTTGATGTGGTAAAAAGCGGGCGCACCAGTGGAATAACAAAGGCAAAGATTAAAGCTCTTAATGCCACATTAAAAGTTGAACTGGGAGAAGAAGAGTATGCCTATTTTGCAAATCAGATTGTAGCAGGGCCCCTTGCTCAACCTGGTGATAGTGGCTCTCTTGTTCTGGATCATGATAATAAAGTAGTAGGCCTGCTGTTTGCAGGTTCTGATGAAACATCCGTTTTAAATGATATAGAAGCTGTAGAAAAGGTAATGAATGTCGAAGTTTATTTTTAAAAGAAGGAGGGAAGAAAGATCCCTCTTTTTTGTTTTAAAAACATGATGTTGGATGTTTCGCAAGCAACTTTACATCCTTGTCATTCTAAGTCTTTCCAAGCTTCAATTATTTTTTTAAGCTTCTTTCTTAAACCTGCTGAACGGATAAGATATAAAGAATAAATAAGCTATGCATCAATATGGTTTGTGTTCCTTATAATTCCTGTTAAAAACTTTAACATCACCTCCTGGTTTGACATATACTGAAATTAACATTTAGATGTTGATATTATAATTAGGGGGTTTGTCCATGTACGGAATTATCTCTTACAGAAGCAAAAAAGGTTTAAAAAAACAAACTTTATCGTATACTTTTATAGAACCCCTGCTTCCTTTGTTGAATATACCTTTGATTGAATACCAGCTGGATTTGTTTAAAAAGCACGGAATATCCAACATCATAATAGTAATGGATAAAATTTCGAATCAGATAAATAAGTTGCTGGACAGCCACAGAAAAAATGTAAACGTTTGCTGTTTTGATAAACACGAAATTGATGATGAGAAAGTATTTAACAAAATAGTAGACAGGGTGGGTATTGATCCCTTCTTTGTTATGGACGGCAGTGTATTTACGGATATAAACATCAGTTATTTATTGAAGCTTTTTGTAGAAACCAGCTGTGATTGTGTTCTGGCTTTAAAGAGGCCGGCAGGGAGAAGAGGTTTGTTCTTAAAAACAACACATGACAACCGTCTGGTTTTGTGCAGTAACCACTGTAATTATGAAGAAAAAACTGCAGCAGGTGGGATAGGGGTGTACGACAGCAAAACTTTAAAGATATTTTTAAAACACAAATGGTCTCCTGGAAAAGAATTTTACAAAGACCTGATGCAAAACAACAGGGATGTAAGAGGTCTGGTTTTGAAAGGCAATATCTACGAAATAACAAACCCTAATGATTATTTAAAAGCTAATATTGCATTATTGAGCAATTCCTTCAACAGCAGGCTTGTAAAGCACAAGATCATCAAGGGAATCTTTATAGAAGACAAAGTCAAAATTGCCCCGGGTGCTGTGGTTATTAGTCCGAGCATGATTGGAGAAAAAACGAAAATAAAAGAGAAAGCCACAATTGGTCCTTATGCTGTTATCGGTAAGAATTGTACGATAGAAGAAGCCAGCAGGATAGAAGAGGCTGTAATCATGAATCACAGCATTATCAGCAAAAACGTAATGTTGAGAAGGTGTATAGTGGATAACCTTACAAAAATTTGATACATTCCAGCACTATTTCCGATGGTGGTATATA
This sequence comes from Firmicutes bacterium UBA3567, assembly GCA_002376045.1. Lineage (GTDB taxonomy): Bacteria > Bacillota > Thermosediminibacteria > Koleobacterales > UBA3567 > UBA3567. The sequence continues at coordinate 15,842 of DFNM01000151.1, read as the reverse complement.
AAACCTATATATACCTATTTTACCATGGGGCAGCATATCAGATGATTAGTATAAAAGCCCTTCAAGGCCGGTAATGATTAGGAGTTATACGGCCTGAGCTTCCTTTTTTTTGCATAACACAGTTTGAACAAACATTGTAAGCTGCTATATACTTGAATTGAGGAATTTTTTAAAAAAATCACTCAAAACTAAAAGGGGGTTGGTTTTTTGTTTTTAAGAAAAGGTTTTAAAGTTACCATCGTGCTTGTATTGACTTTTTTCCTGGTGGGTTTCCTGCTCCCCATCAAAACAGAAGCTTCAACAAACATTACATATACATACCGGGTGTTTTATAACGGAAGAGAGATTTATACCCGTACATATCAAAGACCATTGGATATCAAAACCATATTTGATTTCCAGACCATCAGGTTTATTTGGAAGAATGGGAGGCTGACCCTTGATCACCTGGGGAAACCAAACCAGCCAGTAGAAAAACAACCTGAAAAAGAAACAAGACATGTTTCAAGAGAAGTCTACAAACCCATTTCGATCCTGATTAAAGAGAAGCAGAAAAAAGAAGTTTTAGAAGTAAAACAACATCAGGCTTTAACTCCTGATGAATTTAAAATGGTGAAGCTTGTTAATCAGGAGAGGCTTGAAAGAGGGCTTCCTCCTTTGAAGATTGACATGGAGCTGGTTAGAATAGCCAGGATGAAAAGCCAGGATATGGTGACCAATGGGTATTTTTCCCATTATTCTCCTACATACGGTTCTCCCTTTAACATGTTGAAAAAAGCAGGCATCAATTACCTGTATGCTGGAGAAAATATAGCCGGTGCACCTACGGTAGAAACAGCCCACAATGCTTTGATGAACAGTCCGGGGCACAGAAAAAACATCCTTAATCCCAATTACACCCATATAGGCATAGGTATAATTGAGGGTGGCCCGTATGGCAAAATGTTTACCCAGATATTTGTTGGAAGATAACCCGGCTTTTTACCGAACCGAAAGGTTCGGGTTTTTTATTTAGTCCAACTTTATTGTGGCATATTTAGTGTCCCGAACATATATTATTAAAGTAAAAGAGTAATTTTTTCAGGAAAGGAGGAAAACCTATGGCTGTAGAAGTTATAAAAGACGTACTCAAAGTCAGCCAGGTAATAGGAGATGCGTGCCAGCAGGTTATTGTTGATGGGCGAGTAGATGTTCCCAACGAAAAACCTAACATTTTAAATGTTTTATCCGTTGAAGCAACCCTTAATCAGAACAGCCTTGAAGTAGATGTGCTCGAGGGCAAAGTAATAATTGAAGGCACAATTGATTTAAAGGTCATGTACGTAGCAGAGGTTGAAGCAGGAGACCAGCCTGTGCATGTGCTGGATGGAAGCGTTAGTTTCAGCAACTATGTGAAGCTGCCCGGAGTCAAACCCGATATGGCAGTAAATGTAAGAGCCAACATTGAACATGTGCAGTTTAATGTTAATAATCCCAGAGCAGCAGATGTCCGAATCATCATGGACCTGTGTGCCAAAGCAACCAAAGCGGTGGAAATCGAAGTAGTAACAGATATAACAGGCATACCTGACCTCCAGGTGCTTACTGAGACATTGAAGGTTGAAGATGTCATCGGTGAAGATTCCGCTCAGACAATAGTTCGAGGAGATATTCAGGTCCCTGAAGACAAACCGGATATTGAGCAGATTCTTAAAGTTGATGTAGAAGTTGTGGAAAAAGAAGTTAAGGTTGTTCAGGATAAAGTAATAGTTGATGGAACCTTAAAGATAAACGTGCTTTATGTGGCTGATGTGCCGGAAGACCAGCCCCAGCAACCTGTTCATTTTATGGAAGGAGAATTAGGATTTACTCATTTTGTGGACTTACCCGGTGCAGAACCAGGTATGACAGCTTTTGTCATGTTTGAAGTCGAAAGCGCGAGGGGAAGAAAAAAAGACCCCAGAACTGTTGGTGTTGATGCTGTTATAGAAATGTTTGCCAAAATAACGGAAACTCAGGAAATTGAAGTTATAGTTGATGCATACAGCCCCACTGTGGAACTTAAAGTTGATAAAACTATGCTAAAGGTTACCCAGGTAATCGGGGAAGAATCGGCACAGGTTGTGGTAAAAGATGTGTTATCAGTGCCGAATGCCAAACCCGATATAGAACAGATTTACAACGTAAAATCCTCAGTTTCCATTGATGAAACGAGTATCCTGGACGGCAAGGTTATAATTGAAGGAACCCTGGATGTGGAGATGCTTTATGTAGCAGAAGTTCCGGAAGGAGAACCCCAACAACCCCTGCATTATACGGAAGCCCAGGTTCCCTTTACTCAATTTGTTGAAGTGCCCGGGGCAAAAGAAGGCATGGATTTGGATGTAATGGCAATTGTTGAACACACGAGCTTTGAGCAAAGAGGTCCCCGGCAATATGAAGTGGTTGCTGTAATAGAAATAATAGCGAAAGTTACAGAAACCACCCAGATAGAAGTAGTTGTCGATGTAGTTGTGGTAGAAGAACCTGAAAAGGAAAAAGAAGAAAAAGATGGATACATGCCTCCTGAGAAACCAAGCATGACCATTTACATTGTTCAAAAAGGGGATACCCTCTGGAAGATAGCCAAGAAATACAAAACCACCGTTGATGCTATAGTAAAAACCAACAACATTAAAAACCCGGAACTGATTATGCCCGGCCAGCAGCTTATAATCCCAAGATAAACATGAATAGTAAAGTTTCCCGCGATGATTCGCGGGTTTGTTTTTTTTTACAAAAAACGCTGTAGTTTTTGTAGAATTTGTAAACAATAACAAATAAAAAGCAAAACATGCAGAATTTAAGTTTTAAGGGAGGCTGTGTTCAAGTGGGAGAGAAAGTAAAGGGTAAACTGGTAATTATAGGTGGTGCGGAAGACAAAGAAAGGGATTGCGTTATTTTAAAAGAGGTTGTAAAAATGTGCGGGGGAGAAAAGGCCCGAATGGTGATAATTACTACAGCAACGGAAAAACACCATGAAGTTGGGTTCGACTATGAATACATTTTCGGCAAGCTGGGAATCAGGGATATCCGGATTCTAAACATACAGAACAGAGAACACGCCAATGATAACATAAACGCAGAAACCATATTGACCGCTACCGGGGTGTTTTTTACCGGAGGTGATCAACTCAGAATAACCAGCCTGTTGGGAGGGACAAAAGTTTATCAGGCTTTGCATACGGCTCTGGAACATGGTGTCATAATTATCGGGACAAGCGCTGGAGCTTCTGTTATGAGTGATAACATGATTGTGGAAGGATACGGGGATGATTCGCCCAAAAAAAACACTGTGAACATGGCCCCTGGCATGGGTTTGATTGAAGAAGTGGTAATTGATCAGCACTTTGCCCAGCGTGGTAGAATAGGAAGGCTGTTGGGAGCAATAGCACAAAACCCTTATGTGTTAGGTATCGGAATTGATGAAGACACGGCCATCGTTGTTGAACCCCAGGAAACCCTTAAAGTAATAGGTTCGCAAACGGTAATGATTGTTGATGGAACTCAAATAACCCACACGAACGTTTCGGAGTTAAAACCCAGAGATCCTTTGGCTTTGTTTGATGTAAAAATACATGTACTGCCCCGGGCCTACGGTTTTGACCTGAAAAAAAGAAGACCGGTTTTGCCTCAACAATAAGAGGTAATTTATCCATTAACAGAATACAAAACGGATATTTGGGAAAACATAACAGAGTGAACAAATTGTGTTCCTTGTTTAAAAGGAGGATAGTAATGGAATTAAAAGGCATTTATCTTTATGAGGGCCGAAACATATACAGCCACAAACCTGTCGCCAAAGCCGTGATAGACCTGGGTGAGTATGAAAACGTACCCACAAAAGATATTCCGGGGTTTAATGAGCATTTAATCAAGATGCTGCCCGGGTTAAAGAACCACGGCTGCTGTTATGGATTCCCAGGGGGATTCATCAAGCGTCTTGTTAGCGGAACATACCTTGCTCATGTTATTGAACATTGTGCCCTGGAAATACAGGCTGTCCTGGGCTATGATGTTGCTTTTGGTAAGGCCAGACAATTGAAAGGCACTGAATACTATGTGGTGGTTGAATGCAAATCCGTATTTGCAGGAGAGGAATCCCTTAAACTGGCCTACCATCTTGTGAATAACCTTACCAAAGGAGAAATACCTGATTTGAAAAAAGCTTTTGAAACAGCAACAAAAAACGTAGTGGAGAAAGAACTGGGTCCTAGCACCAAAGCCATTGTGGATGAAGCAAAAGAACGGGGTATTCCCTATTTTCGCCTGAATGAGAGGAGCCTGATTCAGCTGGGCCTGGGCAAGTACCAGAAGAGAATAGAAGCCACAATATCTGAAAACACAAAGTGTATAGGGGTGGATATAGCATGTGATAAGGAATCCACTAAAAAAATCCTGAGTTTAGGAGGTGTGCCGGTACCGGAAGGTGGGGTGGTGTATTCAGTTACAGAAGCTCTGGAACTGGCCCAGAAAATAGGATATCCTGTTGTGATTAAACCATGTAACGGCAACCAGGGGCGAGGGGTATCATTAAATCTAAAGAATGAAAAGGAAGTAATAGAAGCATTTAAAGTGGCAGAATGTTACAGCAGCAGGATTATTGTCGAAAAGTATATAAAGGGTAGGCATTACAGAGTTCTAGTGGTGAACGGAAAAGTAGTAGCAGCTTCCGAAAGGATACCAGCCCATGTGGTTGGAGATGGAAAACACAACTTAAAGGAACTTATAGATATAACCAATTCAGACCCTTTGAGGGGAGAAAAACATGAAAAGCCCCTTACCAAAATAAAAGTAGACCCTGTAGTTCATGTAGTGCTGAAAAGACAGGGGCTAACACTGGATTATGTTCCTTCCAGAGGAGAAAAGGTGTTTCTCAGGCAGAACGGAAACCTGAGCACCGGTGGGACAGCGGTGGATGTCACCGATGAAATCCATGAAGAAAACAGATTTCTGGCTGAAAGGGCTGCAAAGCTTTTAAAACTTGATATAGCCGGTGTTGATATAACAACCCGGCACATAGCCAAACCTGTATCCCAGAGTAATGGAGCTATAATTGAAGTAAATGCTGCCCCGGGAATCAGGATGCATTTGTTTCCAACCAGAGGCAAGCCCAGAAATGTAGCCAAAGCAATAGTGGACATGTTGTTCCCTGAAGATGCTAAACACAGCATTCCCATCATAGCAGTTACCGGGACAAACGGTAAGACAACAACAACGAGGATTATCGGTCATGTCCTCGATAAATGCGGCTATTCAGTGGGTATGGCTACAACTGATGGTATTTTTGTAAAAGGCAGGTGTGTGATGAAAGGGGATAATTCAGGGCCTCTGAGTGCCAGAACTGTTTTGATGGACCCGGAAGTGGATGTGGCGGTGCTCGAAACTGCCAGAGGAGGAATTATCAGGGGCGGTTTGGGTTATAATCTCAGTGATGTAGGTATCATCACAAACATCTCTGAGGACCACATAGGTCAGGATGGAATAGAAACCCTGGATGAGCTGTTCATGGTTAAATCCCTTGTGATAGAAGCCGTTAAAGATGACGGCTGGTCGATTTTAAATGCCGATGACCAGATGGCAGTTAAAATGACTCAGCGAGCAAGAGGTAAAATCATATACTTTGGTTCAGAAGAAAACAACATCATAATAAAGAAGCACCTGATGGGAGAAGGGAACAGGGCAGTGCACACGAAAAACGGGTGGATTGTCCTCAGTGAAGGAAAGCGATCGGAAACCCTCACACATGTTAAAGATTTACCTATAACCTTAAAAGGCATAGCGAAACACAATATACAAAATGCCCTTGCTGCCATTGCGTGTTTGTGGGCCCTGGGGGTATGTAAAGAAAAAATTGTTGGGGGGTTAAAAACTTTTTACTGTGATGAAGCCCACAATCCCGGCAGGATGAACATCAAAGAGATAAAGGATTTCCAGGTGATGATAGATTATGGACACAATGTTTCGGGGTTTAAAAGCATTATCAACACGGCCAGGCAAATCAAAAAAGGCAGGCTGATAGGTGTAATAACTTCTCCTGGTGATCGAAGCGATAACAGCATATTCAAGCTGGGGAAAGTTGCAGGAAAGGGGTTTGACAGGATAATAATAAAAGAGGATTCTGACCTGCGGGGTAGACAGAGAGGAGAAGTTGCCGAATTGATACGGCAGGGGGCTATAGCAGGTGGGATGAAAAAAGAAAACATAGAAATAATTTATTCTGAAAGGGAAGCTGTTGTCAAAGCCATAGCCCAGGGGGAAACAAATGACCTGATAGTGGTTTTCTATGAGAAATATGATGAAGTGAAAGAAGCCATGGAAGAAGGGGTCCGGAAGCTGGAAAACAGGAAAGATTCACAAAACATTGCAGTAAGGGGCACAGCGGGTTGAAGAGGCAGAGAAATTTTCTGCCTCTTATATTATCAAATATTATTCGAAAAAGGAGGATTTGGGTTTAATATGTATAAAAAATACAGTATAATAAAACAAAGGTGATGGAAATGGAGCTCAAACTTTTTGCCAGAGCAAAAATCAATCTTCTGCTAGATGTGCATTCCAAGAGACCCGATGGTTATCACAATGTAGAGATGGTAATGCAGACTTTACAACGTGCTGATATAATTAAAATAAGGAGACAGAGAGCAGGTATAAAACTTGTGTGTGATAACAAAAAATTGCCCCTTGATGAAAGAAATCTTGCATACAAAGCTGCCAGGTTGTTTTTGGACAGGTTTTCCATCAAAACAGGCCTTGAAATCCAGATAATCAAAAAAATTCCGCTGTGTGCAGGCTTGGGGGGAGGTAGTGCCGATGCGGCAGCGGTGTTGAAAGGCTTAAACAAGATTTTCAGGGTCAACTTATCGAAACAGGACCTTGTACACATAGGAAAAGAAATCGGTGCTGATGTACCTTTCTGTATAATGGAAGGAACTGCCCTGGCAAAGGGAATAGGAGAAATTCTAACACCTTTAAACAACCTTCCTAAAACCTGGTTTGTGCTGGCAAAACCTCCTGTTGATGTTTCAACAGCATGGGTCTATAGGGAAATAGACGGAATCAAGCTTGATACAAGACCTGATGTGGAGGGCATGTTGCAGGCCGTTCGACAGAGGGATATAAAGAGGGTTGGGGCTCTGTTGTGCAATGTGATGGAACAGGTGACAGCCAAGAAATATCCTGTTATCCATGAGATAAAGGAACACATGATGAGGGAAGGGGCTTTAGGAAGCCTTATGACCGGAAGCGGTCCCACGGTGTTCGGTATGTTTGATAGTAAAACTGCTGCGATTCAGGCGTATAAAAGGATTTCAAACAGGTTTTGTGGTGATTTTTTTGTTACTACAAACTTTGTGCTGGGAGGGGAAGTTTGTGAGGAAGAAATTGAATTCAATTAAATTGGATAATTATAAACCATTACGGGAATTGGTGTTTGAAACCCTTCGAAAAGCCATCATATCAGGAGACCTGAAATCCGGTGAGAGGCTGATGGAAGTGCAGCTTGCAGAAGAACTTGGTGTTAGCCGAACACCGGTGCGTGAGGCCATCAGGAAGCTGGAGCTGGAAGGCCTTGTTGTAATGGTTCCCAGGAAAGGAGCTTATGTAGCCGGAGTTTCACTCAAGGATGTAGCAGAAGTTTTTGAAATAAGAGCGAGTTTGGAAGGGCTTGCAGCCAACCTTGCAGCAGAAAGGATAACGGAAGATGAGATTGAACATCTGGAAAGGCTGCTGGTACAAATAAAAAGCTGTGTGGATGAAGGGAACATTAAAGGGCTTATCGAGAAGGATGAGGAATTTCATGATACTCTCTATAAAGCGGCTAGGAATGGAAAACTGGTTCAGATCATCAACAATTTAAGGGAACAGATTCATCGTTTCAGAGTTGCATCTCTCGCTAATCCCAATAGAGTAAAGGAGCTGTTTGAGGAACACAAAAGGATAGTTGAAGCCCTGGCAGATAGAGATTCGGACCTTGCAAGAAAATTAACTCAGGAACACATTGAAAACGTTGAAAACAATATAATGCTGGCATTGAGAAAAGAACTGGAAGACTGAAAGGAAGGGATTACCGATGTTGGACGCAGTAGTCCTTGCAGGAGGTAAAGAAAACAAGTTAAAACAATATGGAGAAAACAAAGCTCTTATTAAGATCAAAACAAAACTGATGATAGAATATGTGATAGATGCCCTGTTTGAAGTTGATGAGATCAACAGAATAGTTGTAGTGGGTCCCAAAGACAAACTGGCCACAACTCTGAAAACAAAGGTTTATAAAATTGTAGAGGCTTCAGATTCAATACTGCAGAATTTAATCAAAGGGATAGAGGCTATAGAAGGTACCGATAAGATTTTGGTGGTATCCTCAGATATACCCATGGTTACGCCCAAGGCCATCAAAGATTTTCTGGAATTAACCCGTCACAAAGATGCTGACCTGTATTATCCTATAATAAGCAAAGAAGATAATGATAAAAAATTTCCCGGTGTTAAAAGAACATACGTCAAATTGAAAGATGGGACATTTACTGGAGGCAATTTATTCCTTTTAAAGCCCAGGATTATACAAAAATGCTTGATCCAGGCTGAAAAAATCCTTGCTAACAGAAAGAAACCGTGGAGAATAGCAAAAATATTGGGCTGGATGTTTGTTATTAAACTTTTGCTGGGGACCCTGGATATTGCCCAGCTGGAAAAACGTGCTTCTAAGGTTTTGGGGATAAAGGTGCTGGGTATCAAATCTTCCTATCCGGAAATCGGCACAGATGTGGATAAACCCAGCGATATTGAAATTGTAAAACGATATATGGCTGGTAAAAGCATAGAAGGATAATATCCGCAAGAAAAGGATTATCCTTCTTTTTTGGTTTTTCTCCATTTTAGTTGAGTTAAGGTCATGCAAACCCAATCCGGTCAATATGTTGAACTATTATAGCTTTCTCCCGAGTTCTGTCAATGAAAAAGGCTGTGCCATCTTACGTGCCCTTGACAGAACCCATCCGAAAGCTTTTTAGTTGTTAAGAATTGACCGGATATTACAACAACAGTGAATGCAGTTCACGAGTATCCGGGATTTTAATGGGTATGGAAAATAGAAGCCCGTTTTTTTGAGGACCACGGCATGGATTTTCGAGGAAGCTTCTCCGAATATTTTTTAAAATTCCATAAAAAAATAACATACAAAAAAGGTTTTTGGGGCCAAAAAGAGAATACGAATATTAAAATACATTTTGGCCAAAAATATTCGCATGGAAAACAAGAGGTGAGAAAAACATGAAGGCCAAACGAATTCACAGGATTGCTGCTATTACTAAAGTTTTGGTGGAAAACCCTTTTAAAACCATAAATCTCAATTTTTTTGCAGATGCCCTGAATTGCGCCAAATCCAGTATTAGTGAAGATATCACGATTATAAGGGAAACCTTTAAAAAATTTAATATGGGGGATATTGAAACAATTTCAGGGGCATCCGGGGGAGTGATGTATAAATCCCTGGTTGATTTGAAAGAAACATGCTCTATTTTACAGAATCTGGCAAAGCGATTATCCAGACCAGAAAGGATATTGCCAGGAGGTTTTATTTTTATGACAGACATCCTTTTTTCACCGGATTTGGCTTCAAAAATCGGTAAAATATTTGCTACCCGGTTTCATACAGCCAATCCGGATTTTGTTGTTACTGTGGAAACCAAAGGAATCCCCCTTGCCCTTATGACTGCCAACTACCTGAATTTGCCCCTTGTTACTATTAGGAGAAACAGCAGAGTAACAGAAGGCACATCAGTCAGTATAAACTATGTATCCGGTTCGACAAAGAAAATCCAGACCATGTCTCTAGCTAAAAGATCCCTGCCTCAGGGAGCAAGGGTTGTTTTCATAGATGATTTTCTAAAAGCGGGAGGGACAATAAAAGGCATGACTGAACTGATGGATGAATTTGAAGCAAAGGTTGTGGGAGTTGGTGTGCTTATTTCCACAAAGCATCCTCAAAAGAAGCTGGTAGAGGAATACACATCACTGCTGGTTTTGAATGAGATAGATGAGTTTAGTGGGATAATAGATATAGCACCTGTGGAGCTGATATAACTGGGGATGCTCTTTTTGTTTTCGCAAAAAAGTAAGAAAATTAACTCATTTAGGCAGGATTTGTACAAGCTGCAGAGAAATAAGTTATATGACCTTAGAGAGGTGGTGAAACCCATGCAGATTACGGATATAAGGATTAGGAAAATATCCAGTGAAGGGAAAATGAGAGCAATAGTTTCGATAACACTGGATGATGAGTTTGTAGTCCATGATATAAGGATAATAGAGGGCCAAAAAGGAATGTTTGTGGCGATGCCCAGCAGAAAAACCGCAAGCGGTCAGTTTAAGGATATAGCACATCCTATCAATTCTGAAACTAGAGCCAAAATCCAGAATGCTATTATAAATGAATATAAGAAATACGTGGAGAGCACCGCTGAAAAAGCCAAAGAATAACCCCTGCGCCAATAGGGGTTGATTTTTGTTTTTCAGTGTTTTTTAAGAGGTATAATTTTTTTTTTGTAGAAGTAATCTATGATAAAATTTGTTGATGTAAATTATCGTTCGAATTAGGGAAGTCTAACTTTAGGCCCATAGGAGGGATAATATGCTAAACACTGCTGCGCTTATACTGGCCGCCGGACAGGGAACCAGAATGAAATCTAACTATCCCAAAGTGGTGCATAAAGTGTGTGGCCACCCAATGGTGCAATATGTTATTGATACCTCCTTACAAGCCGGTGTTGATAAATGCATTGTAATAACGGGATTTAAAGCACAGGAGGTGGAAAAACAGCTTAAAGGCCCCATTGATTTTGTTAGACAGGAGGAACAATTGGGGACAGGGCATGCTGTTATGCAGGCCCATAGGGTTTTAGCCGGCTTTAAAGGCAATGTCGTGGTTTTGAATGGTGACATTCCTCTTATTACATCTCGTACCATCAAAAAAATGCTGATGCATCACGAGGAAAACTCGTATGATTGTTGTGTTTTAACAGCCGAACTTCCCGACCCTGTGGGCTACGGGAGGATTGTCAGGGATAAAAGGGGGAACATCAAAAGAATCGTAGAGGAAAAGGATGCTACCAAAGTAGAAAAACACATAAAAGAAATTAACAGCGGAGTATACATTTTTAATGCCCAAAAGCTGTTTGAAGCTCTAAAAGCACTGGATAACGACAACAAACAGGGTGAATATTACCTGACAGATGTGATAGAAATCATTAAAAACAGAGGAGGGATTGTCGGAGGATTCAAATTAGAGGATCATACAGAGATTAAGGGTATAAACAACAGGATTCAGCTGGCAGAAGTTTCCGAAATCATGAGAAACAGAATCCTGGAGAATTTGATGCTGTCAGGAGTTACCATACAGGATCCCCAAAACACTTACATTGAAAAGGAAGTGGTAATAGGCAGAGATACTGTTGTTTATTCCGGTACACATCTGGAAGGGAAAACATCCATAGGTGAGGATTGCAGGATAGGACCTAACTGTCGCATAAAAGACAGCAGAGTGGAAGATAGGGTAGAAGTTGCATATTCCGTTGTTGTTAAGAGCCGTATCAAAACAGGTTCAACAGTAGGACCCTTTGCTTACATCAGACCTGATTCGGAAATCGGAAAACACGTTAAAATAGGAGATTTTGTGGAGATAAAGAAATCCAAAGTAGGGGACTACACTAAGATTTCTCACCTGGCCTATGTGGGAGATGCCCGGATAGGTGAGGAGGTAAATCTGGGTGCCGGTGTGATTATTGTAAATTATGATGGCTACAAAAAACACCAGACAATTATACAGGATAAAGCCTTTGTTGGCTGCAATGCAAACCTTATATCCCCGGTCAATATAGGGGAAGGTTCGTACATAGCTGCTGGGTCCACCATAACGGATGACGTGCCGGAAGACTCCCTTGCTATTGCCCGCAGCCGCCAGGTGATAAAAAAAGGTTGGCCCACAAAAAAAAGAAAAGAGTGGGAGGGAAAACAGCATGAATGATGGAAAACAACTCAAAATTTTCACCGGTAATGCAAACCCCGAACTGGCAAAAAACATCGCTGAGCATCTGGGTCTGAGTCTGGGGGAGGCTGTTGTCAGCAGATTTAGTGATGGTGAAATCCAGGTAAAAATCGATGAAAGCGTTAGGGGAGCTGATGTTTATGTAATCCAGCCAACGTGTCATCCTGTCAATGAGAACCTGATGGAACTCCTGATTCTGATTGATGCATTCAAAAGGGCGTCGGCCTGGAGGATTACGGCGGTTATTCCCTATTACGGTTATGCCCGGCAGGATAGGAAAATCAGGGCCAGAGACCCTATTACAGCAAAGCTAGTTGCTGATTTGATTTCGGCAGCTGGTGCCCATAGAGTTCTTGCTATGGATTTGCATGCTGGTCAGATCCAGGGTTACTTTGATTTCCCTGTAGACCATTTGCTGGGTGTTCCAATTCTGGCGGAGTACTTTAAGAAAAAAGAACTTGATGACCTTGTGGTGGTTTCCCCTGATCTTGGTGGTGTTACAAGAGCCAGGGAACTGGCTAATTTGCTGAATGCTCCCATAGCTATTATTGACAAAAGACGACCCGCTCCCAATGTGGCAGAGGTTATGAACATAATAGGCAAGGTGGAGAATAAAACCGTTGTTATGACAGATGATATGATCGATACTGCAGGTACTATTACCCTTGGAGCTGAAGCCCTCTTAGAGCGGGGAGCCCGGGAGGTCCATGTGTGCTGTACACATCCGGTGTTTTCTGGCCCTGCAGTGGAAAGATTGAAGAATTCTCCCATCAAAGATGTAGTTGTAACTGACACAATACCCCTGATTCCTGAGAAAAAAATAGACAAAATTAAGGTTATGTCTGTAGCTCCGCTCTTTGCTGAAGCCATTCGAAGAATAAACGAGAATCTATCGGTCAGCAAGCTGTTTGATCAGAGATGAAGCATGAATTTTGAAACGTAGAACTATCAAGGCTTGCAGGAATAGTAAAGCAAAAACTTTTCGCGGTATTTTCCGCATTTTTCATGCTTCACCTCTGCTGTTTGATTAAAGAGGTTGACTACAAGACAGCATTAAGGTTATACTATATAAATGAAATAGAAGGGAAGGGAGAGAGTAAAAATGGAACGAGTCAGCCTATCTGCAGAAATCCGGGAAGGGACTGGAAAAGGATATGCCAGTAAAATCAGAAGAGAGGGAAAGGTTCCTGCCGTTCTTTATGGGAAGGGCATTGACAACAAAAATTTGAGTCTAGATGAAAAAGAAGTCGATAAAATATTAAGAGAACACGGGATGAATGTTCTGATAGACCTGGATGTAGAAGGTGAGAAAAGCATCGTAATGTTCAGAGAAGTTCAGCGGGATGTGTTGACTCCTAAGATACTGCATGTTGATTTTATGAAAATTTCCCTTGATAAAGAATTGGAAACAACGGTACCTCTTATCCTTACAGGGACACCTGTTGGTGTAACACAAGGTGGAGTGCTGCAACATCAGCTGAGAGAAGTTGATATAAAGGCTTTACCTGAGAAAATTCCTCATGCCGTTGAGGTGGATATTTCACACCTGAAAACAGGTGAGAGTATATCTATAGGAGATATCCTTAAGAATAATTATGATTTCGAAATATTAAATGAATTTGAGGAAATTATAGCTACTGTAGTAGCACCGAAAGTGGCTGAGGGAGCCGGAGAGGCTGAAGAAGAGGCTGAAGGTGCAGTGGAAGTAGAAGAGGAAGAAGCGTAACCGCTTGGTTACGCTTTTCTTTCTGGGAGGTGATTTGATTGTTTGCAGTGGTGGGTCTGGGTAATCCCGGGGAACAGTATAAATTTACAAGACACAATATCGGTTTTGCAGTGATAGACAGGCTGGCTGATTTACACAATGTAAAGGTAAACAGAATCAAACACAAAGCTCTAGAAGGTGAGGGTATAATCGGAGGAGAAAGGGTTATCCTGGTAAAACCTCAGACCTATATGAACAACAGCGGTTTGAGTGTTTTGGACGTATATCAAAACTATGGCCTGGATTCCGAAAACCTGATCGTTGTTTATGATGACATGGATATCGATGTTGGAATGATAAGAATCAGACCCAAAGGTAGTGCAGGCAGTCATAATGGTATGAAATCAGTAATCTATCACATTAATACCGACAATTTCCCCAGGATTAGAATTGGAATAGGAAAACATCCTGAAAGTATGAGTGCTGCCGAGTATGTGCTCAGCCCCTTCCAAAAGGATGAGCTTCCTTTGATAAAGGATTCCATTGATAAGGCGTGTAAGGCAGTGGAAACGATTATAAAAGATGGAATTAATAAAGCCATGAATAAGTTTAATTAAAGGAGGCATAGCATGAATCCCGCTCTTGAAGTTACCAAAGTTTTTACCTTTGATAGTGCCCATAACTTAAAGGAATACAAAGGCAAATGCGAAAGACTCCATGGCCATACTTACCGGCTGGAAGTTACTGTAAAAGGCAAAAGGGATGAAGAAGGTATAGTTGTTGATTTTTCAGATCTGAAAACCATTGTTAAAAATAAAATAATTGACAAACTGGATCACGCTTATTTAAACGATGTACTGAGGTTTAACACCACCTGTGAAAACATGCTGGTGTGGATGTGGCAAATCCTGTCAGAACATCTGGATTGTGAGAGGTTTTGGTTGCAAAAACTGGTGTTGTGGGAAACCCCTACTAGCTGTGTTTCTCTTACCCGTGAGGATACATGTTAAATACATTTGACAAAAGCCATGATTTATGCTAAATTTAAATTACATTCAATATACCATACGGGGGTATACTTCAGAGGGGTGAATCCTGATAATGAAGGTTGAAATAACAGAAAAAGCAAAGGAGTTTATCAGAGAAAAGACTGATACTGTTACTATCAGAATGGCAGAAGTTGGAGGAGGCTGATGCGGTCCCATTATAAAACCTGCCGTGCTTGCAGGCAAACCCGATAATGCAAATGATTATGAAGAGATCGATGTGGATGGAATAAAGGTGTATGTTTCAAAAAGCCTGAGTGTTTCTCCTAATGGCATAAAGATAAATTTGAAGGGCTTTGCCTTTTTCAAATCTTTGGTTCTATCAGGAGTAAGCTAGGAAGGGATGCTATTCTCCATTGTGGCTTTGAACACCTCATTGCCTGGTGTAGACACAGGCTAACCGGTCCGGCACTCAGGGTTAGTTGAGTGCCGGGGAACCCAGGAGAAAGCTATAGTGGTTTAACAATTGACCGGCTTGGTTTTGAAAAACTTAGATTCAACTAAAATGAAGAAGAACTGCTTTTTTAAGCCTGGGTAGTGTTAATAAAATAAAGGCAGAGGGGAGATTTTATGGCTGAAATAACTATCGATCCTAAAGCCAAGGAATATATTAAAGAGAAGGGCTGTCCCATAACCCTGGATATAATACACACATCAGGGGGATGATGTTCCGTGCAGAGTCCTACCGTGAGAGTAGGAAAACCTGACCGGATGATATCTTATGACAAAAAGAATGTTGAAGGTATTGAAGTTTACCTTACTAAAAAGGCAAGGAAAGGCCGGCAAATAAGGGTTAAGTTAAGAGGTTTCTGGATCTTCAAGTATCTGGATGTAGAGGGAATGTGATCCTAAAAGCTACCCCGATTATTGTGGGGTAGCTTTTTTTTGAAGGAGATTTTTGGGACTTGTTGAATATTTCTAAAAAGAGGTATTTATATGTAGACGAATTAAAAGTTGTGGATTCTGATGGATAACTTTTCAAGTTACCCACAGACTCCACAACTGCTTGGGCAACGCTGTCGCGTTGCCCACA